>NZ_JBHYHC010000023.1:0-94020 GCF_042738955.1 Umezawaea sp. NPDC059074 | reverse complement strand
GGAAATCACAACGCGGTGCACCTTGCCGTCCGCCACGACCTCCGAGTCGACGGCCACGAACGCGGTGAACCGGCACAGCACCCCGAACCGCAGCGAGGTCGCCACGATCGTCGGCTCCAGGCTCGAATCCCCGGCCACGTAGGCGTCTTCCAGCCCGCGCAGCTCGGCGCGCGCCCACTGGGCCGTGATCGCGGGCTCGTCCCGGTGCTCGACCGGCACGACGACGTCCCACGCCTGCCCGTCGCGGGTGCGGCCGCGCACGGCGAGACCGCCGGACGCCGTGCCGCGGTAGCGACCGGACACCACCAGCGGCACGCCGGGGTAGATCGCCGCGGGCCGTCGGGAGTCCTCCACCAGGTCCACGCCCTCGGCGGACACCACGACGTCGGTGACCACGGGCGCGGCGATCCGGCGCTGGATGTGCTCCATCGCGTCGTCCAGCCGGTCCTCGCTCTCGACCAGCTCGCACCGGCCCGCGCCGGTGGCGGCGAGCCTGCCGAGGAAGCCCGCGTTCACGGCCGTGTCGACGCCCACCGCGTGCACCCGCGTCCGCCCGACGAGCGGCGCGATCTCGTGCAGGATCTGGTCCTCGTTGCCGACCTGGCCGTCCGTGACGAGCACGAGCGTCCGGTCGCGCTGGTCGTCCGACCGGCCGAGCAGCGCCAGCCCGTCGCGGATCGGCGCGAGCAGCTCGGTGCCGCCGCGGGCGTCCACGCCCGCCAGGTGCTCCACGGCCCGGTACCGGTTGCGGTCCGTCGCCGCGACCAGCCCCTCGCCCAGGTCGGCCGGGTGGCCGACCTCGTGGTCGAACGTGACCACGGCGAACCGGTCGTCCTTGGTCAGGGTGTCGACGATCCGCGCCGCCGCCCGCCGGGCGGCGACCATCTTCCAGCCGCCCATGCTCCCGGACCGGTCGAGCAGCAGCACGACGTCACGAGGCCGCACCGCCGTGGTGGTCTCGGGCGGCAGCACCGTGAGCTGGTAGGTCCCCTCGTCCCCGTCCGGCACGCACACCGCCGTCGAGGACTGGCCCGCGTACGCCAGCCGCAGCACGAAGTCGCGGTCCGGCCGCTCGCCGGGCGACACGGTGATGAGGTTCCCCTCCTGGCTCACCGCGTGCAGGCTCGACCGCACCTCGCCCAGCTCCAGGCCCGCCGGGTCGACCTCGACGCCGATCGACAGCCGCACGGGGTTCGGGAAACCGGGCAGCAGCACCGGGGGCGTGATCCGCGAGGCGTCCGGCACCTGGTCGGTGTCCGCGGCGAAGCCGTCGCCGACCGACTCGCCCGACAGGGGAGTGCCGGGGATGTAGCGCGGGGCCACGACGAGCGGGAACCGGAACGTCGCCGCGCCGTCCTCGAACACCAGCGGCCCCACCACGGTCAGCGCCACGCTGACCTTCTCGCCGGGCAGGATGTTGCCGACGCGCATGGTGAACACGTCCGGTCTTTCCTCCTCGGCGATCGACGCCCGCTTGCCCGCGGCGATGGCCTCGTCGTACTGCTGCCGCGCCGCGCCCCGCTCCTGGAGCTCGGCCTCCACGGTCCGGCCGTCGGCGGTCATCGTCATCGCCGTGACGGCCGCGCGGTCCGGCAGCGGGAACACGTACGTGGCCTCGAGCGCGGTGTCGTGCGGGTTGGTGAACCCGGTCGTCAGCACCACCCGCCCGACCAGCCCGGTCACCGTCGCCCGGACGTCGATCCGTTCCAGGGGCAGGTTCCCGCGTTCGGTGCGCAGGCAGCCGACACCGGCCTCACCGGCCGCCTGCCCGATCCGGTCCAGCTCGGACGGCCGCATCGGGGTGATCGAGAAGGTCATGACGGGTCCCTTTCGGTGGTGAGGCCACGGGTGGACAGCAGGTCGAGCAGCGGCCGGGCCGCGGCGGCGATGTCGGCGAGGTCGCCGGGGGAGGGGGAACCGGGGACGAGCAGCACCACGCCACCGGGCAGCGCGACCCCGCTGAGCGCGATCGCGGGCGTCTCCGGAACGGCCGCTTTGGCCGATTCCGCAAGAGGAGTCGGCCCGACGCCTGCCGACGCCGGAACCGTTGCAGTGTCGGCAGTTGCCACCGGCGCGGCCCAGAACCGGGCCCGCGGTGCTGCCGTCGTGGGCGGTTCGGGCTGGGTGAGCAGCAGGTCCTCGGGCACGCGGGCGATCTCCGCCAGCGTCGACTCGGTGGCCCCGGTCAGCTCGGCCTGGATCTCGGCGAGCGTGCGCCCCTCCGCCTGCCGCCGCTTCACGGCGACGAGCTGGAGCAGGTGGCGGGTCTCGTAGAGCGCGGTCCGGCCCCGCATCGCGGAGGGCCGGTCCACCAGGCCGGTGGTCGCGTACCAGCGGACGGCACGCCGATCGGGCACGTCGCGAACGCGCCCGTTGGGCGCGCCGGGGTATTCCGCGGTCAGCGCCGCGCCAACCCGCTCCACGAGCTCGTCGATGGTCCACATGCCGCCAATAGTGACACTGCAACCGTGACAGTGTCAACGTTAGAAGGCGTACGCGACCCCCGACAGTTCGGTGGACACGTCCCACAGCCGTCGCGCGGTCTCCGGATCGCTGAGCGCGGGGCCGGGGTGCAGCAGCGCGGGGTGGCCGCGCATCCACGTGCGCCCGCCGGGCCCGTAGAACTGGCCGCCCTCGGCGGTCGGCGCGGTAGCGGCGTGCAGCTGGCACCACGCGCCGTGCGCCGCGGGCTGCGCGATCCAGGAGTTGGCCAGCCTCAGCACGAACGAGACGGCCCCGCCCGCGCTGGAGTTCGGCAGGTTCGTCTCGGCGACGCCGGGGTGCGCCGCCAGGCTCGCGACGGGGACTCCGGCCGCCCGCAGCCGCCGGTCCAGGTCCAGCGCGTACACCACGTTGGCGAACTTGCTCTGCCCGTAGAACGTGTGCGGCCGGTACTTCCGCGCGCCGGACAGGTCGTCGAAGTCGATCCGCCCGTGCCGGTAGGCGTTCGAGCTGACCGTCACCACCCGCGCCCCGGTCCCGCGCCGCAGCAGCGGCAGCAGCAGACCGGTCAACGCGAAGTGCCCCAGGTGGTTCACCCCGAACTGCGACTCGACCCCTTGCGCCGTAAGGGAACGGGCCGCCATGCCGATGCCCGCGTTGTTCACCAGCACGTCGACCGGCTCGCCGCGCCCGACCAGTTCGGCGGCGAACACCCGCACCGAGTCGAGGTCGGCGAGGTCCAGCCGCAGCACGTCGACCCGACCGGGCAACCGGTCCGCCGCGGCCCGCCCGCGCTCCTCGTCGCGCGAGGCCAGCACCACGGTCGCACCGCGCTCCGCGAACGCCTTGCAGGTCTCGAACCCGAGCCCGCTGTTGCCACCGGTCACGACGACCGTCCGTCCGGTCTGGTCCGGCATGTCCGCGGTCGTCCAAGCAGGGGGAGTGGTCATGCGACCAGGGTCCTCCTGACCGGTCAGCTCCGGTCGGGGTGCACCGTGATCACCTGGGCGCCGCGGGCGGTGAACTCGTCGACCAGGCGCGGGTCGGCGCTGTCGTCGGTGACGAGGGTCCAGCGCGGTGGCATGCGGACCCACGAGTGGAACGGGCTGCGGCCGAGTTTGTCCGCGTGTGCCAGCACGTACACCTCGTTGGCGCGGCGCATCATCAGCTCCTTGAGCCGCGTCTGCTGGAGGTCCGCCTCGCACAGCCCGTTGTCCGGGGTCACGCCGTCCGCGCCGAGGTAGACGCGGTCGAACGTCATCCGCTCCAGAGCTGCCTCGGTGAGCGGGCCGACGAAGCCCTGGCTCAGGTGTCGCAGCGTGCCGCCGAGGCACTCCACGTGCACCGACTCCGAGCCCGCCAGTTCCGTCAACGCCGTCAGGCCGGTCGTGGCCACGGTCAACTGCGGCACGTCCCGCAGCTCGCGGGCGAGCGCGCCGACGGTCGTGCCCGCGTCCAGCAGGATGGTCTCGCCGGAGCCGACCTCCGCCGCCGCCCACTTGGCCATGGCGGTCTTCTCCGCGAACGCCTCCTGCGTGCGTTGCCGCACCGAGGGTTCCGGGTGCGCGAGCAGGGCGATGGCGCCGCCGTACGTGCGCGCCACCCGGCCCTCGTCGGTCAACCGCGCCAGGTCGCGGCGGATCGTGGAGGCCGTGACGTCGAACGCGTCGGCCAGCTCGTCCACACTGGCCAGACCGGTCGTGGTCGCCAGCCGGACGATCTCGTCGCGCCGGTCGCTCGTCCGCATCCCCGCCATGGCGTGCCTCCCGCGTCGTGGTGGACGAAACCCTAGCTGGGGCTCGGCGACATGCGCGCGGCCTGGTGCAGGGCCTCGATCATGCTGCGGATGTCGGCCACGCCCTTGCCCGCGATGTCGAACGCCGTGCCGTGGTCGACCGACGTGCGGATCACTGGCAGGCCGACGGTGATGTTGACGCCCGCCTCGATGCCGAGCACCTTCACCGGGCCGTGGCCCTGGTCGTGGTACATCGCCACGATGAGGTCGTAGTCGCCGCGCCCGGCGAGGAAGAACGCGGTGTCGGCGGGCAGCGGGCCGCGCGCGTCGATGCCGTCGGCCTGGAGCACCTCGATGGCGGGGGTGATCTTCTCGGCCTCCTCGCCCTGCCCGAACAGCCCGTTCTCGCCCGCGTGCGGGTTGATCGCGCACACGCCGATCTTCGGTTCCGGCACGCCCGCGCGCACCAAGGCCTCGTGGCCGCGGCGGACGGTCCGCTCGACCAGGCCGGGCTCGATCTTGCGCACGGCGTCCACGAGCCCGATGTGGGTGGTCACGTGGATGACCTTGACCTTCGGCGTCGACAGCATCATCGACACCTCCTCGGTCCCGGTGAGGTGCGCGAGCAGTTCGGTGTGGCCGGGGTAGACGTGGCCGCCCGCGTGCAGCGCCTCCTTGTTCAGCGGGGCCGTGCAGATGCCCTGCACCGTGCCCGCCATCGCCAGTTCGGCGGCGACCCGGATGTAGTGGAACGCCGCGTCGCCCGCGACCGCGGACAGCTCGCCCCACTGGAGGTCGGCGGGCAGCAGCCCGAGGTCGATCACGTTGACCCGGCCGGGCGTGAACACGGCGTCCCGCACCGACTCCACGGCGACGACGTCGGCGGTCACGCCCAACGCCTCCGCGCCCAACCGCAGCCGGGCCGCGTCGCCGATCACGACCGGGCGGCACTCGGCGGCGAGGCCCTCGTCGAGCAGCGCCCCCACGACGACCTCGGGGCCGATGCCCGCGCCGTCGCCCATCGTGACGGCGATGAACGGGCGGGTGTCGGGACTGGTGGTGCTCACGTGGGTTCCTCCGTGGAGTGCGACCGCGATGGCGGTGAGGGAGTCGGGCGCGCCGAAGCTGCCCGGCCTGGTGACGACGCGACGGCCGTCGGGGGTGGTGCTCAGCACCGCGCCGTGGTGCCCGGCGAGGGCCCCGTGGACGGTGAGTCGGGTGACGCCGAGCCGGTCGAGCACGGCGCGGGCGGTCTCGCCGCCGGTGAGGACGAGGTCGGCGGTGCTCTGCCACGCGGCTTCGAACGCGGCCTCGTCGGCGAGCGCGGCCAGGTCCCCGGTCGCCGTGGTGAGCACGGTGAAGTCCGTCGTTCGCAGGTGCTCGACCTGCGCGGCGGCCGCCGCCGTGCCGACGACGACCAGCACCGTCGAACCGGGTTCGGGGGTAGCGGTGGAGGGTCCGTCGCCGAGCGCCTCGGCGAGCCCGGCCGAGCCGACCAGCACCGCGCCCGCGGCGGTTCCGGCGGCGGCGATCAGGGACAGGTCGGCGTCGGTCTCCGCGTCGCACACTGCGACGGCCCCGGTTGCGCGGATCGCGCACAACCGCGTGGCGAGGTCCGGAGCGCGCACGTCGGCCAGGGGCACCACGGCGGTGGCCTGGGGCAGCACCTCGGCGATCGACCGCGGTGGCGCGGTCGGCTCCACCCGCCAGGCGTCCGTCTCGTGCAGCGGCACGCCGTCCAGGTGCACGACACCGCCGCGCACGACCCGGCCGAGCCGGGGGAGCGCGGGGCACACGACGGCGAAGCCGCCCGCCCCGCGCACGGCGGCGGCCACGTGACCGCGCAGCAGCGAGTCGACCTTCACGAACACCTGCCCGGACGCGCCGAGCGCCGTGACGGCGCGGGCGGTCTCGGTCTCGGCCGCGTCGGGCAGCCCGGAGCGGACGTCGAGGTCCACGACGATCACGTCGTCGTCATCGGGAGGAAACGACGGGTCGAGGCCCAGCAACACCAGACTGCGCGTTGTGCGCATCCCGATCACCGCGGCCACCTCGGCGGCTCCGGACAGATCATCAGCGACAACAAGGATCTTAGCCACGTCTACCGCACCTCCTCGACCTGAAGGATTGCACAGAACGCGCTGAAAATGCCAGAGGACTTGCGCGAAACGTGCAGGCCGTGTCACTGTGGCTCGGGTAACAACCGGTGTCCCCGGCCTCGCGCCGCAGCGCCGAACCCCCCGAGCACTGTGAGAGGTCGACGATGACCCGATCCGGAAGCGGCCCGGAGCTCTCCCGCCGCACCCTGTTGAGATGGGGTGCGATCGCGGGTGCGGGCGTCACGCTGGGCCCGCTGCTGAACGCCTGCGCCGGTCCGACCGGGACCCCCGGTCCCGGCACCCTGACCCTCGCGCTCAACCGCTCGCTGGTCAGCCTGGACAACAAGCTGAACCAGTTCGACGCGGCCGTCACCGTCCAGCGCGGCGTGCGCCAGGCGTTGACGATGGTGGGCCAGGACCTCAAGCCCCGCCTCGTGCTGGCCGACCGGTTCGAGCTGACAGCGCCCACGCAGTGGACGGTGCGCCTGCGCGACGGCGCGCGCTACTCGGACGGCTCGCCGGTCACCGTCCAGGACGTGAAGACCGCGCTGGAGATGTACCAGCAGGTGAACGGGTCGTTCATCGCGGGCTTCTTCTCCGAGTTCCCCACGGTCGTGCCGGTCGACGACACCACGTTCCTGCTCCAGACCGAGCGCCCGATCCCGGTGCTGGACTACCTGATGGCGAACATCCTGGTCACGCCGTCGGCGAGCAACCGCCCGGAGGAGTTGCAGGACGGCATCGGCTCCGGCCCGTACGTGATGCGCTCCGGCAACCGCGGCACCGGCAACTACTCGCTGGCGATCAACGAGAACTACTGGGGCACGAAGCCGCGCGTGCCGAACGTGCAGGTGCGGTTCGTGCCCGAGGAGTCGAGCCGGGTCGTGTCGCTGCGCAGCGGCGAGGTCGACGTGATCGACTCGATCACCCCGGACTCGGCGGACCAGCTCGCGGGCCTGCCGGGCGTGCGGATCACCCGCACCCCGAGCACGCGGATCAACCAGCTGTTCTACAACTTCCGCAAGCCGCAGGGCCACCCGCTGGCGGACCCGAGGGTGCGCGAGGCGCTGACCTACGCGATCGACGGCCGGTCGCTCGTGCAGGACGTGCTGGTCGGCTCGGTCTCGCAGGCGGACGGCGTCGTGCCGACCGGTCTGGAGGGCGCGGTCAAGACGGGCGAGTACGTCTACGACCCGAAGCAGGCCAAGCAGCGGTTGGACGCGCTGGGCGTGCGCGACCTGTCCCTCAAGATCATCTGGGAGAGCGGCGAGTTCGCCAGCGACACCTCCGTCATGGAGGCCGTGCTCCAGATGCTCGGCCAGGTCGGTGTCCGCGCCACGCTCCAGCAGTTCGAGCCGGGCGGCGACATCCTCTCGTGGCGGCAGGGCAAGGCGGGCGACTGGGACGTGCTCGGCAACGGCTTCTCCAGCCCCACCGGCCTGGCCGTGAGCATCCTCCAGGGCATGTACGCGGGCACTCCGGAGAAGGAGCAGACCCGCGACACCTACCAGGGCTACGTGGTCCCGGCCATCGCCGCGCAGATCGCCGACGCCTCTGCCGAACCCGACGCCACCCGCCGCGCGCAACTGCTCAGCGACGCGCAGAAGGCCGTGTGGGCGACCTGGCCGTGCCTGTGGGCGTTCGTGCCGAACGCCGTGCTCGCCAGCCGCGACCGGGTCGGCGACATCTCGCTCGGCCCCACCAACTCCTACGACCTCGCGTCCGCGCGACTGGAGGGCTGACCGATGGAACTGCTCGTGGTCGGCCATCGCGCCGACGGCCGTGGTTCGCCTGGCGGGGTCCGGGTTCCGGTCGGCGGTGCTTCGCTCGCGTTCTCCCACACCGTCTTCGGCAGACTGCATACACCACGCCAGGGGCCACATCCGCTCCACCGGACCGGCCTCGCTCGACGGCGTGGTGGAGCGCGGCCTGGTGCGGCGGTTCCCGTGCCCGTCGACCGCACGGTGTCATCGCGCCCAGTCGGCTCCCGCAACCTCCCGTCCGACCTCGTGCGATCGGAGGGCTGAGCGATGGGGTCCTACCTGCTCAAGCGGCTCGGGCAGAGCGTGCTCACGGTGTTCCTGACGATCTCCACCGTGTTCGTGCTGATCCGCCTCGCTCCCGGCGACCCGGCCGCCGCCTACGCCGGTCCGCTCGCCACCACCGAGGACCTGGCGAAGATCCGCGCCTCCTTCGGTCTCGACCGGTCCGTGGTCGAGCAGTACCTGTTGTTCCTCAAGGGCATCCTGACCGGCGACCTCGGCACGAGCTACTCGTTCCGCTCGCCCGCGCTGGACGTGGTGCTGGAACGGCTGCCGTTCACCATCACGCTGGCGCTCGCGGCCATCCTGATCACCACCGTCGTGTCCGTGCCGCTGGGCGTGTGGATGGCCCGCCGCGCGGACACGACCCGTGAACTGGGCGCGAACGTCGTGACGATCGCCGGTCAGTCCATGCCGGACTTCTGGAGCGGCATCATGCTGCTCACGGTGTTCGCGGTGCTGGTGCCGGTGCTCCCGGCATCCGGGTTCGCCACCTGGGGCGGCCTGGTGCTGCCCGCCGTCACGGTCGCCATCCTCCAGATCGCGCTCATCTCGCGGCTCGTCCGCAGCGAGATGGCGAAGAACCTCACCGCCCCCTACCTGACCGTGGCCCGCTCGCGCGGGGTGTCGGAGCGGGCGCTGGTGTGGCGGTACGCGATGACCAACTCGTCGATCCCCGTCGTCACCGCGCTGGGCACGCGGTTCGCGTCCATGCTGAACGGCGTGGTCGTCGTGGAGGTCGTGTTCGCCTGGCCGGGGGTCGGCTCGCTGGTGGTGCGCGCGCTCGAGACGCGCGACTACCCGCTGATCCAGGCCACCGTCCTGGTCACGGCGGCGCTCGCCGTCACCGTCCAACTCCTGGTCGACCTCGCCTACCCGCTGCTCGACCCGCGGGTGCGCCTCGGGAAGAAGGTGTCCGCGTGAGCACCACCCACCCCGGACCGGCCCGCGTGCGGCCGTCCGAGCCCAGACCCAGCGCCGTCACCGCGAAGCACCTCGCTCGCGCCAAGGTCACCCGGCAGCGCCGGGGCTCCCGGCTCAAGCTGTGGGCCGGACTGGTCTGCACGCTGCTCGTCGTGATCCCGGTGGCGCTGGCCCGCGTGCTGCCGCTGCCCGGCCCCGACCAGCAGGACCTGGCCAGCCGCCGCCTCGCGCCGCTGGTCGACGGCCACCTGTTCGGCACCGACCAGCTCGGCCGCGACCTGCTGTCCCGCGTGCTGCACGGCGGCCAGGTGTCGCTGCTCGTGGGCCTGCTCGCCGTCGTGGTGTCCGGCGTGATCGGCGTCGTGCTCGGAGCGTCCGCCGGCTACTTCGGCGGCTGGGTCGACACGGTCGTGTCCCGCTTGCTGGAAGCGCAGTTGTCGTTGCCGCTGCTGATGATGCTGCTCCTGGTGGTGGCGCTGTTCGGGCCGTCCATCCCGGTCATCACGTTCGTCATCGCCATCGCGCAGTGGCCCGAGGTGGCCCGGCTGACCCGGTCGCTCGTCCTGGTGGAGCGGGAGAAGCCGTACGTGGCGGCGGCCCGCGTGCTGGGGCTGCACCGGTTCGCGATCCTGCTCCGCCACGTGCTGCCGAACGTCGTGAAGCAGGCCAGCCTCGTGGTGCTCCTGCTCCTCGCGCAGGCCGTGCTGCTGGAGAGCGCGCTGTCCTACCTGGGCGCCGGTCCGCAACGGCCGTTCGCCACCTGGGGCCGGATCATCTCCGACGGGCAGGACTACATCACCACCTCGTGGTGGATGGTCACGCTGCCCGGTCTCGTCATCGTCGCCCTCGTCGTGGGCGTGAACCTGCTGGGCGACGGTCTGCGCGACCGCGCGCGCCGTCGGAAGGTGAGCACCCCGTGACCGCCGCGCTGCTGGACGTCGAGGACCTCCAGGTCGAGCTGATCACCGCGGGCGGCGTGATCCGCGCCGTGGACGGCGTCAGCTTCTCCATCGCCGAGGGCGAGACCGTGACCGTCATCGGCGAGTCCGGCTCGGGCAAGTCGACCACCGCGATGGCCGTGCTCGGCCTGCTGCCGGACGACCTGGCCGTGCTGTCGGGGTCGGTCCGCTTCGGCGGCACGGACGTCATCGCCGATCCCCAGGCCCTGCACGGGGTGCGCGGCCGGACGGTGTCGCTGATCCCGCAGGACCCGATGACCGCGCTGAGCCCCGTGCACACGATCGGGCGGCAGCTCGGGGAGGCCGTGCGGCTGCGCAAGCCGGAGCTGACCAAGCGCGCCGCCGAGGCCCGCGCGGTGGAGCTGCTGGACCTGGTGCACGTGCCGCGCGCCGCCGAGCAGCTCGGCCGCTACCCGCACCAGCTCTCCGGCGGGATGCTGCAACGCGTGCTGATCGCCATCGCCCTGGCGGGGGAGCCGCGGCTGCTGGTCGCGGACGAGCCGACCAGCGCGCTGGACGTGACCGTGCAGGCCGGGATCCTGGCGCTGCTGCTGGAACTCCAGGAGAGCACGGGCATCGGCATCCTGATGATCACCCACGACCTGGGCGTCGCCCGGCTGGTGTCCGACCGCATCCACGTGATGCGCGACGGGCGGTTCGTCGAGTCCGGCGAGGTCGAGGCCGTCGTGGACCACCCGAGCCACGAGTACACCCGCAAGCTGCTGTCCGCCGTGCCCGTGCTGGGGCCTTGGGACGAGGACGTCGCCGGAGGAGAACGATGACCGCACCGCTGCTCGACGTCCGCGACCTCGTGGTGGAGTACCACGTGCGCGGCGGCTCGTTCCGCGCGGTCGACCACGTCAGCTTCACCGTCCACAAGGGACGAACGCTGGCGATCGTCGGCGAGTCCGGCTGCGGCAAGTCCACCATCGCGAGCGCGATCGTGCGGCTGCTCAAGCCCAGCTCCGGGAAGATCCTGCTGGACGGCACGGACATCGCGGGCCTGTCGGAACGCCGGATGCGGCCGTTGCGCTCACGGGTGCAGATGGTGTTCCAGGACCCGTACGCCTCCCTGGACCCGCACCTGACCGCGCAGGACATCGTCGCGGAACCCCTGCGGCTGCGCGGAGTCCGCTCCGCGGCCGACCGGCGGGCCCAGGCCGCCGAGCTGATCGACCGGGTCGGCCTGCCGTCCAGCGCGCTGGAACGGCGGCCCGCGGAGTTCTCCGGCGGTCAGCGCCAGCGCATCGGCATCGCGCGGGCGTTGGCGAGCAGCCCGGAACTCCTGGTGTGCGACGAGGCCACCAGCGCGCTGGACGTGTCGGTGCAGGCGCAGGTGCTCGCACTGCTGGAGGACCTCCAGCGGGACACGGGCCTGACGTGCATCGTCATCTCGCACAACCTGGGCGTGGTGCGGCGGATCAGCGCGGACGTCGTGGTGATGAAGGCGGGCAGGGTCGTCGAGTCCGGTCCCACCGCCGACGTGCTGGCCGCGCCGAAGGAGCCGTACACCCGCGCCCTGCGCCGGGCCGCGCTCGACCCCACCGCGATGACCGGCCGCAAGCCGCGGTCGTTCGTCACCGCCCGAGAAGAGGTCCCCGCGTGAGCTTCGCCCTGTCCCGGCTGGTGCTGGGCACGATGACCTTCGGCGACACCGTCGACGCGGGCGGCGCTCGCCGGATGGTCGACGCGGCGCTGGACGCCGGGATCACCGGCATCGACACCGCGAACGGCTACGCGGGCGGCGCGTCGGAGGAGATCCTGCGCGACCTGCTGCCCGGCCGCCGCGACCGGGTCGTGCTGGCCACCAAGGCGGGCATCCCGCACCCCGACGCCGAAGGCGACAGCCCGTTGTCCGCCTCCGGCCTGCGCCGGTCGTTGCGGGGCAGCCTTCGTCGCTTGGGCGTCGACCACGTCGACCTGTTCTACCTCCACCAGCCGGACCGGGCCACGCCTCTCGCGGAGACGGTCGCCGAACTGGGCAAGCTCGTGGCGGAAGGCCTGGTCGGCGCGGTCGGGGTGTCCAACTTCGCCGCGTGGCAGATCGCCGAGCTGAACCGCGAGTGCGACGCCCAGGGCGTGCCCCGGCCCGTCGCGGCGCAGCAGCTCTACAACCTGCTGGCCCGCCGGGTGGAGGACGAGTACCTGGAGTTCGCCCGCGTCACGGGCCTGCTCACCGTCGTCTACAACCCGCTCGGCGGCGGCTTGCTGACCGGGCGGCACACGTTCGCCGAGAAGCCGAGCGAGGGCCGGTTCGGCGACTCGCGGCTCGCCGCCATGTACACCCAGCGGTACTGGGACGACCGGCTGTTCGCCGCCGTGACCGCGCTGTCGGACGTGGCCGCCGGGGCCGGGATCCCGTTGACCGAGCTGTCGCTGCGGTGGCTGCTCAGCCAGGCCGACGTGGGGTCGGTGCTGCTCGGCGGGTCCCGCGTCGAACACCTCGTCGCCAACGTCGAGGCCGCCTCCGCCGGACCGCTGCCCGCCGACGTGCTGGCAGAGTGCGATGAGGTGGGGGCCGCGCTGCGTGGTCCGATGCCTGCCTACAACCGTTGAGGAGTGGAATGTCCGCGAACGAGTTCGCCCGCAAGATCCGTGCCCGTGAACGAGCGATCGGCTACTGGTGCGTGCTGGACGCCCCGATCGCGACGGAACGCCTCGCGCGGCTCGGCTACGACTACGTGTGCCTCGACGGCCAGCACGGCCTGCTCGGGTACTCGGGGCTGCTGAGCGGGCTCACCGCGATCGACGCGGGCGGCGCGTCCGTCGGGCTGGTGCGGGTGGAGGCCAACAACGCCACGCCCATCGGCCGCGCGCTCGACGCCGGTGCGGCGGGTGTGATCGTGCCGCTGGTCGACACCGCCGCCGACGCGGCCGCCGCCGTGTCCTCGGCGAAGTACGGGCCGGAGGGCAAGCGGTCCTACGGGCCCATGCGGTCCGCGTTGCGCATCGGCCCGACGCCCGCGGACGCCAACGCCGCCACGGTCGTGCTGGTGATGATCGAGACCGCCGCGGGCCTGGCGAACGTCGAGGAGATCTGCGCGACCCCAGGCCTGGACGGCGTGTACGTCGGCCCGTCCGACCTGATGCTCGCGCTCGGCGGCGAGGTCCCCGGCGACCCCGCGCTGGCCACCGAGTTCGAGGCCGCGCTGGTCCGCATCCGCGAAGCCGCCGCGGCGGCCGGGATCGCGGCGGGAATCCACACCATGGACGGCGCGAGCGCCGCGAAGCGGCTGGCCGAGGGGTACACGTTCGCGTCGGTCTCCTCTGACCTGACGCACCTGGAGGACGCCGCCGCCGCGCACCTCGCCGCGTCGAAGGGCGACGCGTGAGCGTGCGGGCCGTCGGGTTCGACGGCGTCCTGCGGCCCCGCGCCGACGACCCCGAGCGGCTGGACGCGATGCTGCCCGCGCCCGCCGTGCAGAACCACGCCGCGAACCTGGCGACGCTCCCCGGCGGTGACCTGGGGTGCGTGTGGTTCGGCGGGACGCAGGAGGGCGTGCCGGACATCAGCGTGTGGTTCGCCCGCCTGTCCAGCGGTGCGGACACCTGGTCCACGCCCGAGCGGCTGTCCGACGACGGCACGCGCTCCGAGCAGAACCCGGTGCTGTTCGTGGCGCCGGGCGGGGCCGTGTGGCTGCTGTGGACCGCGCAGCTCGCGGGCAACCAGGACACGTCCGAGGTGCGCCGCCGGATCTCCGCCGACGGCGGCCGCACGTGGGGTCCGACCACGACCCTGGTCCCCGCGACGGCGACCGGCGGGGTGTTCGTGCGCCAGCCGGTCGTGGTCCTGGCGTCCGGCCGGTGGTTGCTGCCGGTGTTCCACTGCGTGTCCGTCCCCGGCCGGAAGTGGGTGGGGGACCGCGACACCAGCGCCGTGCTGCTGTCCGACGACGAGGGCGCGACCTGGCGCGAGGTGGCCGTGCCGGACAGCACCGGCATGGTGCACATGAACGTCGTGCCGCTGCCGGACGGCTCGCTGGCCGCGTTCTACCGCAGCCGGTGGGCGGACTTCGTGCACCGGTCGACGTCCGCCGACGACGGCGAGACGTGGACCGCGCCCGAACCGGTGCCCGACCTGCCGAACAACAACTCGTCCGTCCAGGTCGTCCGGCTGGCCGACGACCGGCTCGCGGTGGTGTTCAACGACAGCAGTCGGCTGGACGCCACCGAGCGCAGGCTGTCGCTGTACGACGAGATCGACGACGACGGGTTGGCCGAGCAGGTCGCGGCCCCGGAAGAGTTCGGGGCCGCGTTCTGGGGAGCGCCCCGCGCGCCGATGACCGTGGCGCTGTCGTCCGACGGCGGGCTGACCTGGCCGGTGCGGCGGAACCTGGAGGTCGGTGACGGCTACTGCCTGACCAACAACTCCCGCGACGGCCTGAACCGCGAGTTCTCCTACCCGACGATCCACCAGGGCGCGGACGGGGTGCTGGAGATCGCCTTCACCTACTTCCGGCAGACCATCGAGCACGTCCGCGTGCCCGTGTCGTGGATCCGGTGACCCGGCACGCGCTGGTCACCGGCGTCAGCTCCGGCATCGGCCTCGCCACCGCGCGCAGGCTGCTCGACGACGGCTGGGCGGTGACCGGCCTGAGCCGGGGTGAACCGCCGCTCGACCACGACCGGCTCACGTGGCTGGCCACCGACCTCGGCGACCTGGAAGCGGTGCGGGACAAAGTGACTGGACTGTCCACAGTGGATGCCGTGGTGCACGCGGCCGGTCTGCAACGGTCCGCGCCGCTCGGCTCGCTGTCCACCGAGGACGGCGCGGCCATGTGGCGGGTGCACGTGGAGGCGGCCTCGGTGCTGGTCGACGCGGTCGCGCCGACGTTGCCGCGCGGGGCCCGCGTGGTGCTGATCGGCAGTCGCACGATGACCGGCGTGGCGGGCAAGAGCCAGTACGCCGCCACGAAGGCGGCGCTGGTGGGGATGGCGCGGTCGTGGGCGATGGAGCTGGTGGACCGGGCGATCACGGTCAACGTGGTCGCGCCCGGCCCGACCGACACCCCGATGCTGCGCGATCCCGGCCGGGCCGCCACGCCTCCCCGGCTGCCGCCGATGGGGGCGTTGATCGACCCGGCCGAGATCGCGGGCGCGGTCGCGTTCCTGCTGGGCCCGGACGCCCGCAGCGTCACCGGTCAGACGCTGGTGGTGTGCGCCGGGGCCTCGCTTGGCATCACGCGTTAGGACGTTCCTCACGACCCTGCCCGGCGTGGTCCCGCGTCACGGCCCGCCGGGGTCAGCAGGGTCGTCGCAGGATCGAGCCGGACGTGCCCGCCAGGGACACCGACGCCACGGACCGCTCCTGCTCGTCGCGGTGCAGCACGCCCAGGTCGACGCGGACCTCGCCGCTGACGCTCGGGTTCGTGTTGACCACGACCATGCCGCAGGTGAAGTCGCGGACCAGCAGGTTCTTGCCGACCGTTCGGTACGGCCCGGTGGCGTCGCCGAGGTCCCAGTCGTACTCGGCGCGCGACGGTGCAGGATCGCCGTACTCGTCCCGGCCGACGGTCGCGGCGATGGCGGTCCTGCCGCCCTGGACCAGGAAGTAGCTGGCCATCGCGTAGCGGAACGACCGGTCGTCGTCCGGCGTCACGTGCGGCTGGACCCAGGTGATCTTGCCCCTGGCCTCGTCCGAGGCGATCTGGTCGGCCTGCGCGCTCCAGCCGTCGGCCCCCTCCGGCAGCAGGTCGCCTTTTCCGAACGCGAGCCACCACTCGTCGAAGCCGCCGTCGAGGTACTCGGTGTAGGCGTCCCACGCGCCGGGGTGCAGGCGGGCGTTGGCGAGGTTCGCGACCGTGAGCAGGCCCGCGTCGGCGAACCGGCCGCGCAGGTTCGAGAGCATGGACTTGTACGCGTTCTGGAACGCCTCGTCGGTCGGGTAGGCCGCCGGGCACACGCCCTCGTGGTAGGTGTCGCACGCGAACAGCGCGTTGTCCATCAGGACGCCGTCGAAGCCGCCCTCCTTCGCGCTCGCGATCACGTTGTCGCCCCACGCGTCCTGGTAGGCGGTGTTGCCGACGTCCATCTGCCAGTGGCCCTGGTACCCGCTGTACTCGAACCGCTTGCCGCCCCCGTCGGTGAGGAACCAGTCGGGGTGGGCCTGGTCGGCGGCGCAGAACCCGACGCCGGTCGGGATCCGCGCGTCGTCCTGGCCGTTCTCGCACGCGTAAGCGCGGGTGGACGACAGGTCCTTGTAGACGAATACCCGGATCTGCGGATTGGCGTTCTTGAACTTGCCCGCGAGATCGCCCTCCCACGCGTTGAGCACGACGTACGACTGCTCGTGCGCGTGCGTGGCGATCTCGGCGTCGGTGATCGGCGTGCTGTCCAAGTGCAGCCAGAACGACTGGGCTTTGCCCGAATCGCCCTCGGCGGCGGCGTGGTTCGGCGCGGCGGCCGCCGCGGTGAGGACGAGGGCGGCGACGGCGGCCGCGCTGCGGAAGACCAGGCTCCTGCCTGCGGGTTTGTCGCTCGGTGACGCATCTCCGGACATCGGTGGCTCCTCGCGGATCGGCGGTCGTGAACAGCGCTGATCAGCGGGTGCCCGCTGCACATCGACGAAAACGGTTCTATTTCGCCGTGACCATATCGTGGGTACCGGCGAAATAAAACCGCTGTTTTCGGCGCATGGCGATAATTGACGCAAGAGTGTCGGGGGAACTACTCGGTGTTGGTTTCTGTACCGCGCGGAATAAACTTATGGTCTAAGGGAACCACGATCATCGGAGTGGCGGTATCACCAGGACGAGTCTTTTCGTCATCGGGCGATCGTGGGAGCGGCGCGCGACCACCGCCTCTCGCGCAGCTCCTCGACGACGAACCGGGCGAGGTCGGCGCGCGACACCTGCCAGCCGCCCTTGGGCGTCTCGCCGTCCAGCACCCGGTAGACGCCGGTCGGCTCCTCGTCCAGCAGCCGGGCCGGGCGGACGAACGTCCACTCGAGACCGCTGTCGCGCAGGACCGACTCCATGAGCCGCATGTCGTCGTACAGCTCCCGCGCGAGCGGGCGGACGAGGTGGCGGTACCAGAACGCGAAGTTCGGGTCGTCCGCGCGGACGCCGCCGGAGGTGATCGCGAGGACCCGGCCGACGTCCGCCGCCACCAGCGCGCGGGCGCAGTCCGAGTAGAGCCCGGCGGGCCGCCTGCCGGGCGGGCCGATCGCGGAGACCACGACGTCGTGCCCGTTCACGGCCGCGCGCACGCTCCCCGGATCGCGCACGTCCACCCGCACGACCGTCCCGTCGCCGGTGAACGCCTCCGGCGTGCGCACGGCGGCCGTGACGTCGTGGCCCGCGTGCACGGCTTCCTCGACCACGAGCCGACCGGTGCGGCCCGCGGCTCCGAGCACGACGACCTTCACGAGCGGTCCCCTTCCGGGAGTCGGGTGACGAGAGCCGCGCTGACCAGGCCCAACGCGGCGACGACGAGCAGGGCGACGACGAGACCGCCGTCGAAGAACAGCGTGCCGAGCACGGCGACGCCGAGGGCGGTCGCGAGCTGCTGCACGGCGTTGAGCGCGCCCGAGGCGCTGCCGACCTCGGCGGGCGAGGCCGTGGCCAGGACGGACTGGATCAGCGTGCCGAACAGCAGGCCCAGTCCGAGTCCGACGACCAGCGTCGGCCCGAGCAGCGCCCACGTCGGGAGGTCCGCGGCCACGACGGTCGCCAGCCCGAGCACGCCCACGACCTGCACGCCGAGCCCGAGGTGGAGCACGGACCTGCCCGCGGTCTTCGGGCCGAGTGCCGAGCTGAGCACGATGCCCACCGCCATCGGCGACAGGGTCAGCGCCGTCCACAGCGCGGAGTGGCCGAGGTCGAGCTGGAGGTGCAGGGACAGCACGAGCATCAGCCCGCCGACCCCGGCGAAGAACGACACCGCGACCACGAGCCCGCCGACGAACGCCCGCTTGCGCAGCAGGCTCGGGACCAGGATCGGCGACGCGCTGGTGCGCTGCCGCCGTCCGAGCGCCAGGAACGCCACGACCCCGGCGGCCATTTCGGCGAACGTCCACCACGGCCACCCCGCTTCCCGGCCCTGGATCAGCGGGTGCACCAGGAGCGCCGAGCCCACCGCGACCAGCGCGGCCCCGACCGGGTCGATCCGCGCGCCCGCGTCCCCGTCGTCGGCGGGCATCCACCGCAGCGCCCCGGCGACGACCAGCGCCCCGATCGGCACGTTCACCAGGAAGATCAGCCGCCAGTCGAGGCCGCCGAGGTCGAGCGCGATCAGCCCGCCCGCGAGGATCGGCCCACCGATCGCCGCGAGCCCCATGACCGGCCCGAACAGCGAGAACGCCTTCCCGCGCTCGTCGGAGTCGAACACCGCCGCCAGCACGCCGAACCCCTGCGGGATCATCAGCGCCCCCAACGCGCCCTGCGCCACGCGCGCGGCGATCAGCACCTCGGGGGAGGGGGCGAGCGCGCAGAGCGCGGACGCGACCGTGAACCCGATCGCGCCGAGGACGAACAGCCGTCGACGGCCGAAGCGGTCCCCGAGCCGTCCGCCGATCACCAGCAGGACGCCGAACGCGAGCGTGTACCCGGCGGTCAGCCACTGCACCGTGGCCTCGCCGCCCCCGATCCCGGCTCGCACCGAGGGCGCGGCGACGGTCATGACCGTCGAGTCGAGCAGGTCCATGATCTCGGCCAGCAGCACCACCGCCAGCACGCGCCAGCGCCAGGGGTGGGTCGTCGTTGTCGTCATCAGGTCTCCCGGTTCCTCACGAACAGCGTTCGCGAACATCGTTCGTGAGGAACTGTGCACCTGGCGAACACCGTTCGTCAAGGTAGGATCGGCGTCGTGTCCGCCACTCCCCGCACGCGCCCCGAGAAGTCCACGCTCAGCCTGGACGCGATCGTGACGACCACCCTCGCCCTGGTCGACGAACTCGGCTACGCGGCGGTGAGCATGCGGCGGGTGGCACAGGCGTTGGAGACCGGACCGGCGTCCCTGTACGTGTACGTCCGGGACCGGCACGAGCTGATGTCGCTCACCTACGACCTGGCGATCGCCGAGGTCGTCCTCCCCGTGGAGTCCGACGGCGACTGGCGCGCGCGCCTGGAACTCCTGGTGGACCGCATCGTCGCCGCCCTGGGCTCCCACGACGACATCGCGTCCATCGGCCTGTCCGACGTTCCCACCGGCCCGCAGAGCCTCCGCGTCACCGAGGAACTCCTCCGCCTGCTCCGGGCGGGCGGCATCGACGACGCCGCGTGCGCGTGGGCGGCGGACCTTTTCGGCCAGTACATCAGCTCGTCGGCGCTGGAGATCGCCGCCCGCCTCCGCGCCCAGCGCGCCACCGACCCGGCCCACGCCTCCGAGGCCGCCATGGCCGCCGCGATGTCGGCCCACCTGGACGCCGTCTACCGCGGCCTGCCCGCCGACACCCACCCGACCATCCACGCCCTGGCCCCGTTGCTGACCGGCGGCGAGGGCGGGAAGCGCGCGGCGTGGAAGCTCCGCGTGATCCTCGACGGCCTGCTCGCGCAGGGGTGAACGGGCGTCAGTCCTTCTCCTTGCGCTTCTCCTGCTCGTAGGCCGTGTAGAGGTCGCGCAGCAGCGACATCGGCCCCTCGGGCACGATCGGCTTGCCGTCGACGGTCGGGAACCGGCCCGACTTCGGGTCCAGCGCGCCCACCACGAAGTCCTGGACCAGGGTCGTCAGGTTGTTCACGACACCCAGGATCGGCTCCATGGCCGGAGTGGGCTCCGGCGTCCCGTTGTGGTCCTTGAGCTGGTCGGTGAACTTCTTCGCCGCCCCGACGAGCGCGTCCAGCGTCGCGCCGCGGATGGCGTTGTGGCCGTCGCCGCCGATCGCCATCTTCTCCATGATCGTCACGAGGTCGGGGATCTGCCAGTCGAGCTTGCCCATCTCCGAGGCGACGGTCCTGGCGAACGGCTCCGGGTCCTCCAGCCGGGCGATGACCGCGCCGACGAACGGCTCGACCCGGCGCGGGTTGGCGTGGAACAGGGCCGTGACGGACTCGCCGAGCCTCGGGTGGTCGGGCAGAGCGCGGCCAAGCGTGGTCAGCGCCCTGGCGAGCCAGTCGTCCGGGAACGAGTCGCTCGCCAGCACGGGCAGGACCCACGGGTGCTTGGCCAGCGCGTCGGCGACGAACAGGTCGCCGAGCGGAGCCGGGCTCAACGCGCTGAGCTGGTGCGGACCGGGATGTAAGCGGGACCAGCGGTCCACGTGCTTGAGCACGTCCAAGCGCGGCAGGCCCAAGACGTCGGTGAGCCGGGCCACCAGTGCGTCGGCCTGGTCCGCCGACGCGGGAACGCACAGCGTCGCGAACGCGCCGACCACCGCGAGCGTGCCCGCGTCGTCGTCCACGCCGCTCTCCGCGCTGATCCGCCGGTGCCACTGGGCGAGGTCGTACCGCCGCAGCGCGGCCAGCGGGTCGCCGGTGCCCCCGCGCGGACCGAAGCCGCCCTGCTCCAGCACCGCGCACAACGCGTGCGCGTGGACCTCCAGCGTCGTGGCGGCCGGGTCGGGCGGCTCGGGGACCTCCGCGGTGACGTCGAGGACGTCGGCGAACGCCCGGACCGCCGTCGCGAACGACGCGGGCGGGGGAGAGGCGTCCAGCGTCATCGTGCTCGCCCGCCCGGTCGGCCGGAACAGCGCCGCCACGCGCTCGTCGGCGTGCTCCCGCAGGGGCCGCAGCCACGCGCCGTCGGACCGGCCCAGGATCAGCAGCCTGCTGGGAGCGTCGAGCCCCGCCGTGCGGGCGCTGACGGCCTCCGCCAGCGCGAGCAGCTGGTCGGAGCGGAGTTCGGCGTCGTCCACCACGGCCAGCAGGGGCTTGTCGACGGCGCTCGTGCGGCGGATCTGCGCGGCGGGGGCCTCGCCGTCGACGACGCCCGCCAGCCACCCGGCGGTCGCCAACCGGCGGCACAGCTCCAGCGCCAGCCGCTTCCGGCCCGACCCCGCCCGGCCCACCACCAGCTTCGTCGAGTTGGCCGTGGAATCGGTCGCCCACGCCGTGAGGTCGGCCAGTTCCCGCTCCCGGCCCGCGAACGGCACGACGCCCAGTTCCGGGCGCAGCAGGGAACCGGGGGCGGCGTTCGGGTCGGGCGCGGCGGGCGGCTGCACGAACAGCCTCGGCACGACCAGCGAGGGCGCCATGGTCACCAGTCGCTCGACCAGGTGCTTCGTGTCCTGGGCCCACCGCCGCTGGCTCAGCCGCGCCACCTGGAGGCTCGCGAACTTCTGGATGTCCTCCGGGAGTTCGTCGTGCCGCGGCAGTCGGGCGTTGTCCGGGGCGTCGAGCAGCAGCACCGGGACCACCGGGATGCCGTGCTCGAGCGCGTAGGCGATCTCGGTGCGCACCCAGTCGCGCTCGTTCAGGATCCGCGGCTTGCCGGTGTCCCGGTCCTCCTGCATCCACTTGGGGCCGACCACGGCGACCAGCACGTCGGCGTCGCGCAGCGCGGCGCGGATCTCGCTGGGGTAGTGCTCGCCCGCCGCCATCGAGTCGGTGTCCCGGAACACCAGGTCGGAGGTGAAGTTGTCGACCAGCACGTTGGCGATCCACGCCGCGGCGTGCGGGGTGTCCTTCGCGCGGTAGTTGACGAACACGCCTGCCATGCGGTCGATCTCCGTTCGGTGGGGACCGGGTGATCACCGACCCGGTGCGCCGATGCTAGGCGCGCGATTCGCGCGGTCCACCGCAAAAGTGGGGTCCGGTTGCGCCGAACGGGCGCGGACGTGAGCCGAAAGCACCAGCCGATGATGATCTCCGGCTCGCTACGGTCAAGGCTCCAGACGACGGGAGTCCGCAGGTGCTGTTCGGGAAGTCGCGGAGCGGCGAACCGAGGGTCCACAACGAGGTCGGCGACACGTACGCCCCTGTGCTGCAAGGGGAGACGTTCCGCGACGTCTACATCGACGCGCCGCTGACGCCCGCGCCGATCCCGCGGCAGCTGCCGCCCGCCCCGCCGTTGTTCACCGGCCGGGAAGCCGAGCTGGCGGCGGTGGACGCGGCGGTGGACGGAGCGGCGGTCCCGGTCACCGCGATCGTCGGTTCCGGGGGGATGGGCAAGACGTCGCTGGCCCTGCACTGGGCCCAGCACAACGCGGACCGCTTCCCGGACGGGCAGTTGTACCTGGACCTGCGCGCCCACTCGCCCGGCGGGCAGCCGATGTCGTCGTCCACCGCGGTCCGCTGCCTGCTCGACGGGCTCGGCGCCGACCCTCGCACGATCCCGGCCGACCTCGACGCGCAGGTCGGGCGGTACCGCAGCCTGGTGGCGGGCAAGCGGTTGCTGGTCCTGCTGGACAACGCGCTGGACGCGGCCCAGGTGTCCGCGCTGCTGCCGGGCACCCCGACGTGCACGATGCTGGTCACCAGCCGCAACCGGTTGGACGGCTTGGCCACCTCGGTCGGCGCGGGTGTGGTCCCGCTCGCCGAACTGCCCGACGCCGACGCGCGCCTCCTGCTCGCGCGGAGGATCGGCGCGGGACGCGTGGAGGCCGAACCCGACGCCGTGGCCGAACTCCAGCGGTACTGCGCGGGTATGCCGCTGGCGCTGGCCATCGTCGCGGGCCGCGCCACCGCGCATCCCGGCTTCCCGCTGGCAGCGCTGGCCGCCGAACTGCGGGACGTCGCGACCCGCTTGGGCGCGTTGGACACGGGGGATCCCGCCGCCAGCCTCGCGTCCGTCCTGTCCTGGTCCTACGAAGCGCTTCCCCCGCGGGAGGCCGAGGTGTTCGAGCTGCTCGGCGTCGCCGCGTCGCCGGACGTGCCGCTGCGGGTGGGCGCGAGCCTGCTCGGCCTGACCGACGCGGAGACCAGGAGCGCGCTGCGGTCGTTGGAGCGGTTGTCGCTGGTGCGGGAACACCGGCCGAACCGGTGGCGGATGCACGACCTGGTCCGGTTGTACGCGGCGGACCGCGCCGCGCACGCGCGTTCACCCGAACTCCGGGACGCGGCGGTCCGGCGGATCGTCGACCACTACCTGCACACCGCGCTCGCCTGCGACGCCCTGCTGAGCGTCGGGCGCGTGCCCCTCGTCCTCGACGATCCGGAAGCGGGGTGCCGACCGGACTCAGTGGGGGACCATGCTGCCGCGCTGGCATGGTTTTCCGCGGAGCACAGCGGAATCCTGGCCACGCGGCTGCTCGCGGTGGCGCGGGGCGACCACCTCGCCGTGTGGCGGCTCACGTGGGTGCTGCACACGTTCCACTGGCAGCAGGGGCACTTCGGCGAGCAGGTCTCCGGCTGGCGGGCCGCCCTCGCCGCGGCGGACCACCTGGACGACCCGAAGGCGGCCGCGCTCGCCCGGCGCCTGCTCGGGTCGGCGATCGGTCGGGTCGGCGACCCCGCGGAGGCCGTGGACCACCTGCTGACCTCGCTGGACGAGAACGCGGCCGACGTGGAGGAGCAGGCGCACACGCACCGGACGCTCGCCAGGGCGTGGGAACGGCTGGGCGACGACGAGAAGGCCTTGGGGCACGCCACTTCCGCGCTCGCCCTCTACCGCACCGCGCGGGCCCCGCAGCACGAGGCGGACGCGCTGGACCTCGTGGCGTGGTTCGAGGCCCGGCTCGACCGGTTCGACGACGCCGACGCGCACTGCGCCGAAGCCCTTGCGCTGTACCGCGAACACCACAACGTCGGCGGCGAGGCGACCACTTTGGACAATCTCGGCCACCTCGCCCACCGCCGGGGCGACGACCGCGGCGCGCTGGAGTTCTACCGGCGGGCGCTCGCCCTGTTCGACGGCCGCAACGCCTCCCACGCGGCGCAGACCGTGGAACGGGTCGGCGACGCGCACGCGCGGCTGACCGAGGCGGCCGCCGCGGAGACCGCGTGGCGCGACGCGCTCGCGCTGTACCGCGGGCAGCGGCGGACCGAGGACGCCGCTCGGGTCGCCGCCAAGCTGGCCGCTCCGCTCGACCACACCCAGGGGGACCTCCGATGACGACCATCACCGCCGCCCACTTCCCGACGCCGGAGTTGGCGCTGCGCTCCACCGACCCGGCCGAGCTGACCCGCGTCCGCGCGTTCGCGGAGGAGCAGGCGACCGCGGCCGAGGCGACCAGGACCCGGCTCGCCGCCGAGTGGTCGGGGTCGAGCACGCACAAGGCCGCGGCGTTGCGGGAGGCGCACGCCGACCTGGTCCGGTGGCGGCACCGGCTGGCGCTCGACGCGCCCCACCGGCTCGGTCAGGGACTCGCGCTGGACGCGTCCCGCTTCACCAAGACGATCATCGAGGCCGGGGCCAACTACGACCGCCTCGGCTACCTCGGCAGGCTGCGCGACGGCGCGAGCTGGGACCCCGAGACCCGCACCTACCGCGGCGGCCACGACACCCCCGCCCACCGGCTGATGCTGGCCTACGGCCAGGCGGCCGTGGACCGCTTCGCCCGCGAGGGCAACACCGGTGACGTCCTGCACAACACCGTGACCCTGCCCGACGGGAAGACCGTCACCGGCAACTCCCTGGTCCGCGGCGCGGCGGCCAGGAGAGTCGCCGACGCGCTCATCGCCCGCATCGCCGCCCGAGGCCGCGACACCACTCGCTTCGAGGACGGCGGCGACCCGCTCTACGCCGTCACCGCCCCCGACGAGGCCCGCGGCACCATGTACACCGCCGCCGTGGACCTGCTCGCGGCGGCCGAACCCCACGACGTCCACTCCTGGCAGACGGGCCGCTACCTGCTCTACCAGTCCCCGCTCACCAAGAAGGGCAGCGACGCGGTCCTCCGCACCCTACTGGTGGCCGTGGGCGCGCTCCTGTTCACCGACCCGCCGACCCTCGACCACGACATCGACCTCCGCTGCGCCGTGCTGGGCCAGGAGGCGGCGACCGCCGCCCCCCACGACCCGACCCCGGTCACCGCTCACTGAGCCGCTGCGTCAGACCTCGCTGAACTGCTGCTCCTCCGCTCGCGGGAACGACGGGAGGACGGTTTCGGCGAGTTCGTGGAGGACCTCGTCCACCGGCCTGCGGCCGCAGCGGAGGCTGAGGGACAGGTGGCTCACGCCGTGGTCGTCGAGGGTGCCGAGGTGGTCCAAGAGGGCGGTGCGGCCGAGGCGGAGGCCGTGGAAGATCGGGGACGGCGGTGTGGCGGGGGAGTCGGTCAGGTCGAGCATCATCGGCATGAGGTACGGCTTGCGGGCGCCCAGCGCGTCGGTGAGGTCGTGCCACTGGCGCAGTTGGCCCGCGAGGCCCGCCAGGTCGCGGGGGTAGTTGAACCAGCCCTCCGCGTGCTCGGCGATCCACTCCAGTGACTGCTGGGCCTTGCCCGCGACGACCAGCGGGATGCTCGTGTCGACGGGCTTGGGCAGCACGTCGAGCGCCTGGTCGGCGTGCAGGCCCAGGGCGGGGGCGGTGATGCCCTCGCCGGGGGCGGGGACGCGCCACGCCGCTCGGACCGTGTCGACGGCCGCGCGGAAGGCCGCGCCGCGCTGGGCGTAGTCGACGTCGAACAGCGGGTACTCGATCGGGCGGTCGCCGCTGGCGATGCCGAACACGAAGCGGCCGCCGGACAGGACGTCCACGGTGGCGGCGGCTTTCGCGGCCAGCAGCGGGTTGCGCAGCGGCAGGACGACGGCCGCCGTGCCGAGGACGGCGCGGGTGGTCGTGGCGGCGAGGTGGCCCAGGTGGGTGAAGGTCTCGAACACCGTCCCGGCGTCGCCGAAGCGGACCGGGTCGTACAGCGGCACGTCGCGGACCCACAGGGCGGCGAAGCCCAGGCGGTCGGCGAGGGTGGCCAGTTCGGCGTGGCGCGCCAGGTTCGGCACGCCCGGCGGGCGGCCGCTGACCAGGTCGGTGTCCAGCGGCAGGTCGATGCCGATGGTGAGGCGGCCGTCAGGGCGGTCTAGCCCGCGCAAAGCGCTGGTGGCCATGGGGAATCCTCCGTGTCGCGGGCGGTCTGGTGGAACGGTATTGCCCGGCGGACGGCCGCGGTGGCGCGCTACATCGGAAGTTTTAGCCCGAGCCATCCAAAGGTGCACCGCGGGCGACGGCGTCGGCGCCCGCGGTGGTCACGCGGTCGGCACCGGGACCGCCGTGACGGCCTTCAGGTGCGCCAGCACGGGCTCGAACGCCCCGGCGGGCGCGGTGGCCGCCAGGTGGCCGTCCGGGCGCACCAGCAGCACCAGCGGCTTGCCGCCGAAGTGGCTCGTCAACGCGGTCCGGTCCTGACCCGCCAGGTCCCGCACCGCGGCCAGGGAGCCGAACGACGCCGTGGCGTGCTCGACGACCGCCGCCCAGTCGCGGGGGACCGCCTTGCCCGGCCACAGCAGCACCGTGTGCCGGTCCTGGTCGAGCACCGCCCCGGTGGGCGCGGAGAAGAACGGCACCCGCCTGCCGGGCTGGGCGCGCTTCGGTTGCGGGCGCAGCAGGGAACGGCGCTGGGGCTTGCCGTAGGCCAACCCCACCTGGCTGATCAGCGGGGCCGCCAGCCGGTCCATCAGCCCGGTCATCCTGGCGATGGCGAACAACGAGTCGCGGACCAGCATCGGCAGCGGCTTGATCTGCTTGGCGGACAGGATCTGCTTGTCCACCACCGTGGTCACCTGCTCCGCGGCCCGACGGCGTTCGCTGTCGTAGGTGTCGATCACGGGTTCCGCCAGCCTGCCGCGGATCACGCCGCCGAGCTTCCACCCCAGGTTGAACGCGTCCTGGATGCCGAGGTTGAGGCCCTGCCCGCCCAGCGGCACCACGCAGTGCGCCGCGTCGCCCACGAGCAGCACCTGCCCCACCCGGAACCGCTCGGCGATGCCCGGCCGCGGCTGGAACGTCCGGATCCACCGCGGCTCGCCGATCTCGTACGGCAGGCTGGCGCGCTTGTCCACGATGGCCTGGAGCTGCTCGCGGCTCAACGACTGCCAGCCGTCGCCGACGGGCGGCACGATGGACGCGAGCCTGCCGATCCCGTTGCCCATCGGGATCAGCGGCAGCAGGCCGTTGCGCGAGTAGTGGTACTCGACCTCCGTCCCGACCGGGCCCGCCACCGGGAAGTCGCCGATGGAGATGCCGAGCTCGAACGGCTTGCCGGGGTACGGCACGCCGAGCAGCTTGCGGGTCGTGCTGCTGACGCCGTCCGCGCCGATCATCCACTTCGGCCGGACCACCTCGACGGTCCCGTCGGCGTGCCGCAGCTCCGCGCTCGGCTCCTGCGGCTCGACCGCCGTCAGCGTCACGCCGAGCTCGTACGTGCCGCCGAGTTCGACGAACCTGGCGCGCAGCACGGCCTCGATCTCCCGCTGCGGCAACGAGAGCGTGAACGGCGACGCGGTGCCCAGCCGGTTCATCGGGACGGTGCCGAGCCGCCTGCCGCGGGAGAAGTAGCCGACTCCGGTGATCTGGAAGCCGAGCGCCACCAGGTCGTCGACCACGCCGATGCGGCGCAGCAGCTCCAGCATCCTCGGCCAGATCAGCACGGCCCGCGAGTGCGGGTCCCCGTTGTCCAGCACCTCCTTGCGGTCGACGACGCGCACCGACACGCCCTGCTGGAGCAGGTCGCACGCGAGCATCGTGCCCACCGCGCCGCCGCCGACGACCAACACGTCGGGATCGCTCATGCCCTGTGCCCCCAGTTCTTCAGAAAACGGAGATGTCCGGCCACACCAGGGCGCTCGCGCCCCAGGTGACGCCGCCGCCGAACGCCGCGAGCAGCACGCGCTCCCCGGCGGCCAGGCCACCGGAGTTCGCGGCGTCGGCCAGCGCCAGCGGGATCGAGGCCGCGGAGGTGTTGCCGACCTTGTCGAGGTTCACCACGACCCGGTCGCGCGGCACGCCGAGCTGCTCGGCCACGGTGGCGAGGATGCGCACGTTGGCCTGGTGGCCGACGAACCGGTCGACGCTGTCGACCGTCCACCCGGTGCGCTCCAGCACCGCGCGGGCCGCGCCCTCCATGCGTTCGACGGCGCTGCGGAACACCCGCTTGCCGTCCATCCGGAAGTAGGTGTCGTCCGGCGAGACGGGCAGGCCGCTGAGCCGCTGCCGCGAGCCGCCCGCCGGGATCATGATCAGCTCGGCGAGCGTGCCGTCGCTGCCGAGGTCGACCTCCAGCACCGCGCCCGGCTCGTCCCGGTCGCCCGCGGTGAGCACGACCGCGCCCGCTCCGTCGCCGAAGATGACGGACGTGGTGCGGTCGTTGGGGTTCAGGATCGAGCTGTAGGTCTCCGCGCCGATGACGAGCACCGACTCGGCCATGCCGGACACGATGGCGGCGGTGGCCGTGGACAGCCCGTAGAGGAACCCCGTGCACACGGCGGCGATGTCGTAGGCGGCCACGGTGCCGAGCCCCAGCCGGGACGCCACGGTCGGCGCGGTCGCCGGGCACGGGTGGTCGGGGGTGGTGGTGGCGACCACGACCAGGTCGACGTGGTCGCGGTCGGCGGCCTTGAGCGCCCGCGCGCCCGCGTCGACGGCCAGGTCGCTGGTGGCGGTGCCCGGCGCGCTGACGTGCCGCTGGGCGATGCCGGTCCGACTGCGGATCCACGCGTCGGAGGTGTCGAGTCGTTGGGCCAGTTCGTCGTTCGTGACCACGCGCGGCGGCACGACGGCGCCCAGCCCGCGCAGCACGGCGGCCCGGCTCACCGGGGGCCTCGAGAATCGGTCGATGGCATCGTGTTCCTCGTTTCGTGCGAGGGGGAGGCGCACCCGACGTCTGCGGGGCTGCGACGTCCTGACGCTAACGGCGTCCGAGGCCGGTCCAACCGCTTGCTGCCACTAGGGATTCGCCGCGGGTCGAAAGTGGTAGTCCGTTGCCGCGCAAGGGGAAACGCCCGCGGGGCGCTCGTGAGCCGAGCGTCCCGCGGGCGTTGGTGCGCGCACGGTCAGGGCGTGGGGGTGGCCACCCGCGACCGGCGCAAGAACAGTCCGACGACCACCGCGCCGACCACGACGACGATCGCGTCGATCAGCACCGCGCCCGTCACGCCGCCGAGCACGGCGTCACCGCGCGACGCGCCCTCCGCGGTCCGCGTGTGGATGCCGCTCGCCGCGATGGCGCTCATGATCGGGATGCCGATCGTGATGCCCACCTGCTGGGTCACCGACGTCAGGCCCGTGGCGAGGCCCTGCTCGTCGTTGGAGAGCCCGGAGGTCGCGGTGACCATGTAGCCGACGATCGCGATCATGTGGCCGAAGCCGCCGATCGAGGTCGCGACGATGACCAGGACGACGCCGTTCGTGCTCGGCGGCACCAGGAACAGCGCGGCGGTCGCGACGCCCTGCACCAGCAGGCCGCTCGCGAGCGCCGCCGGGCTGCCGAACCGGCCGATGACGCGCGGCGCGACGATGCCGCCGATGAACGAGGTCACGCCCATCACGGCGAACGCCAGACCGGCCGACAGCGCGGAGTAGCCCAGCACCTCCTGGAGGTACAGCGTCATCAGGAAGATCGCGGACGTCTCCATGGTGAAGCTGACCAGGCCGCCGAGGTTGCCCCAGCTGACCGTGGAGCGGGTCAGGATGCGGATCGGCGCCAGCGGCGACTCCACCCGCAGCTCGATGAAGACGAACGCCACGAACAGCACCACGGCCGCCGCCAGCGACAGCAGCCCGGTCGAGTCGCCCCAGCCGCGCGCGCCCAGCGTGGAGATGCCGAACACCAGCGCCACCAGCCCGAGGCTCACGGCCACCGCGCCGGGCACGTCGATCTTCGTGCGCACCGCCGCCTTGCTCTCGGTCAGCACGGCGGGGGCGAGCAGCAGCACGATCAAACCGACGGGGACGTTGATGAGGAACGCCCAGCGCCAGCTGGCCACCCCGGTCAGCACGCCGCCCAGCACCGCGCCGACGGTGAACCCGGCGGACAGCAGCGCGCCGTTGAGCCCGAGCGCCCGGTCCCGCAGCGGCCCCTCCGGGAACGACGTCGTCAGCAGCGACATCCCGGCCGGGATCACGATGCCGGTCGCGAGCCCCTGCGCCACGCGGGCGGCGAGCAGCAGCGTCGGCGTGCTCGCGAGGCCGCCCACCAGCGAGGCCACGACGAGCAGCCCCATGCCCAGCAGCAGCATCTTGCGCCGCCCGGCGATGTCGGCGACGCGGCCGAACACCAGCGTGGTGCCCGCCGACGCCAGCGCGAACGCCGTCGCGATCCACTGGAAGTTCTCCAGCGCGAAGCCGAGGCTGTTGCCGATCACCGGGATCGCCACGTTGAGGATGGAGAAGTCGGCGGACACCATGAACTGGGCGCCCAGCAGCAGCACGAGGATGGTCTTCTGCCGCCCGGTCATCACCGGGAGCGGTGGCGTCGTCGCCGGTGATGACACTCCGTCAAGGGTCGACATCTGATTGGCCTTTCCAAGCATTGTTCACCGACGCGGACGGCGGCAGAGTCGAATAGCCATCGCGGTATTCCGATGGGAGACGAGGTGGAGATTAGATCGGCCACCGACGTCCGGGAAACGCCACTGCACCCGAAGTTCGGGGAACTACATCCAAAGTAGTAGGGCGCGGACGAAGGATGTATGCGTCGCTTGATCAAGTCGTGCCATAGTCGACGAAGGCCCGTGTCCACTCCGGGCGATTTGTCAGCTGTCCCGCCCATCCCCGAACGGCGACCAGGGAGTGACGATGAGCGTACCCAGCATTCCACTCGGCACCACGGACATGAGCATCAGCAGACTAGGTTTCGGCGCTTGGGCCGTCGGTGGAGCCGACTGGAAGTTCGGTTGGGGCCCGCAGGACGACGCGGACTCCATCGCCACCATCACCGCGTTGGTGGACAGCGGCGTCAACTGGATCGACACCGCCCCCGCCTACGGCCTCGGCCACTCGGAGGAGGTCGTCGGCAAGGCGCTCGCCGCCCTGCCCGAGGCGGACCGCCCCCTGGTCTTCACCAAGGTGGGCCTGGTCTGGCCGGACGACGCCGACCGCACCGGGTTCCCCCGCAAGGTCATGCGCGCGGGCAGCGTCCGCGAGGAGGTCCACGCCTCCCTGCGCAGGCTGGGCGTCGACCGCCTCGACCTCCTCCAGGTCCACTGGCCGGGCGACGGCCGCCTCGCGGGCCTCGAGGACGACGAACCCGACCCCGAGTCCGACCGGTACGCGACCGACTTGGCCGACTACTGGCAGACCATGGCGGACCTCAAGCGAGAAGGCCTGGTCCGCGCGATCGGCCTCTCCAACCACGACGTGGGCCAGCTCGCCGCGGCCGAGGCCATCGCCCACGTGGACACCCTGCAACCCCCGTACTCCCTGCTCCAGCGCGACGCGACACCCGAGTTGGAGTGGTGCGCCGCCCACGGCACCGGCGTGATCGTCTACCAACCGCTCCACTCCGGCCTCCTCACCGGCACCTTCAGCAAGGAACGCGTGGACGCCCTCCCGGAGGCCGACTGGCGCCGGGGAGCCCCCGACTTCACCGACAACCTCGCGCAGAACCTCGCCCTGGTGGACGCCCTGCGACCCATCGCCGCAGCTCACGACACGTCGGTCTCCTCGATCGCGATCGCCTGGGCGCTGGCGGCGCGGGGAGTGACCGGCGCGATCGTCGGCGCGCGCCGCCCGGACCAGATCACCACCTGGCTGGACGCGGCCACCGTCACCCTCACCGACGACGACTTCGCCCGGATCACGAAGGCCCTGCCCAGCCCCGTGGAGCAGTAAGACCTGGTGAGGGGAGGAGGAAGTCGACCACGACGACAGCCCCAGCCGGGCTTGAGCACGGTGACCGAGCCTGGGCCACGACCAGAGGGGAATCGAGTGGCAACCGCCGGATGCGCCTCCGGACCCACCCTCTGGCGGGTCCTCCGCCTCTGCTGGACCCAGTCCCGACCCGTGGTCCAGGCGATCTTCCTCCTCCGCTTCACCTCGGCCGCCCTCCTCGCCACGACCGAGGGGCACACCCCCTCCCACCTCCTGTCGGGCACCACGGCCTGGGCTCTCGCCGTCTTCACCGTCTACCTCGTCAACGGTGTCCACGACGCCGTCGAGGACACCGTCAACCACCCCACCCGCCCCATCCCCGCAGGCACGCTCCACCCGCGAACGGCCGCCCGCGTCGCCCTGACCTCCGCGACCCTCGCCCTGGCGTCCGCCTCGCTGGCCGGTCCCTGCCTCCTGGCCCTGACCGCGGTGTTCCTGCTGGCGGGCCACCTGTACTCGGCCCCCGGCATCGCCCTGAAGAGGCACACCGCGGGAACGACCGCCGTGGTCCTGACCGGCGGCCTGACCACCTACCTGGCGGGTTTCGCCGCCGCGGGCGGCCACCACCTGACGACCGTCCTCGTCCTCGCCACGGCGATGTCCCTGTGGATGGCCCTGGTGGGAGCCGTGGCGAAGGACTTCACCGACGTCACCGGCGACCGCCGGGCGGGCCGCCGGACCACCGTCATCCGGCTGGGCCCCACCAGGGCCAGGCGACGGGTCACGACGAACGCCCTCCTCATCGGAACCGGATTCCTCGCGACCGCCGCGGCCGTCGTTCCGCCCCTCGTCCCGTCCGCCGCCGCCACGCTCGCCGGAGCGGCCGCCCTGACGATCACCCGATTCCCCTACCGCGTCTACATGCGCACCCAGTACGCCGCGCACCTCCTCGCGTTCGGAGTACTCGCGTTTGCGATTCTTTCGCCATAGTCGGAGTACCCCGAACACCGCGCTACCCGGCGTGTGAACTGTGTGTCGGCCGTGTTTCGCGAATGATGCGATAGTCGATGATTATGGCCATAATGGGCTTCCTCACCCCGAAAAGAGGCTTCGGTAGGGGGTGCGGCATTCGATTGACCCCCCTAGACCCCCATGCTACCGTCGACCACGGGTTGGATCATCGGCGTGGATGCGAACCAATACCATTCTCCGAAAAATGAATTGACGACTGGTCGGTCCACGGTCGAACGGCTGGGGAACCGCGACAACTTCTACCGCCACTGGGGGTGGCCGCACCAATCGACGTGCGCTCGTTTCGCACGCGAAGCGTGTTCTTGCGCGCCGGGGACAACGGTCGGACCGATTCGGACACCATCGCCGCGTCCGGGTTCGCAGCGCCGCGAACGCCGGTGTGGGCGCGGTGGAACCCGACCTGGCAGCCATGGCACGGCACTTCGCCGCGAGCGGTGCGCGTCGCTGTAAACGCGTGGTCGACGGGGCGTTGGGACCTCCGCCCGACCCGCGTCCGCTTCTCGACTGCGACACATGGGAGAGGGCATGGGCAGCGACAGTGCTGCGGCAGGGGGCGCTCCGTCCGAGGACTTAGTCGGGGCCCGCTGTGCACGCACGAGTCATCGTTTCAACCCGCTGGAACCCGACGGCCGACCGCCGATCTGGGCCAGGTTCGCCGCTCGCCAGGACGAGCTGCTGTTCGAGTACCGCACGCGGCTCGCCGCGGCGGGTTCCCCGCTGGTCGCCGACCCGGAGACCGCTCGGGGCTGCCTCGACCACGCCGCCGTGATCATCGGCGAGTGCGTCCGGAGCCTGCGGGAGGGGTCGGTCGTGGTCAGCGACGACGCCTGGGTCCTCGCCTCGGAGATCGGCGCGCAGCGGGCGGCCCGCGGCGTGCACCCGGTGGAGTCGCTGCGCGCGGGGGCGGTGCTCGCCGAGCTGGTGATCCTCACCCTGCACGAGGTGACCGAGGGCGCGACGCCGTTCCTGCTGCCCGCGCTGCTGACGCTCAACCAGTCCATCGCCGCGCGGATGCACCTGGCGTCGCTGGCGTACGACAGGTTCCTGTTCGAGCAGATCAAGCAGGCGCAGGCGGACAGCAGCCGCACGCTCGCCAGGGAGATCCACGACCACGTCGGCAACGGCGTCAGCCTGGCGCACCGGCAGTTGGAGCTCTACGACATCCTCCGCGCGGACGACCGCGTGAGCGCGCACCACAAGGTCGTGCAGGCGCGGCGGGTGCTGACCGAGACGCTCGACACGACCCGCAGGCTGGTGTCGGGGTTGCGCGCGCTCGACCCGCGCACGGGGCTGCGGGAGGCGTTGCAGATGTTCGTGTCCACCGTGGACTCCGACCGCGCCGAGGTCGACGTGGTCATCGACGGCGACGAGCGCTGGTTCTCGCACGAGGTGGCGGGGGAGCTGTTCGCGGTGCTGCGCGAGGCGTTGCGCAACGCCTTCAAGCACGCCGACCCGTCGCGGATCGCCGTGGGCGTGCGGGTGACGCCGTGGCAGGTGCGCGCGCACGTCGAGGACGACGGCAGCGGGTTCGAGCCGCGGCAGCACGGGCCCGGCAACGGCCTGGCGGCGATGACCGAACGCGCGTCGATGCTCGGCGGAACGCTCAGCGTCACCAGCATTCCGGGGGCGGGGACGCGGCTGGAGGTCACGATTCCGCTGAGGGGGGAGCGGCATGATCGAGGAGCCTGACCGGGAGCCGATCCGCATCCTGGTCGCCGACGACCACACCCTGCTGCGGGAAGCGGTGTGCGAGATGCTGAGGATGGAGACCGGGCTCCAGGTCGTGGGCGAGGCCGACGACGCGGCGGACGCCGTGGTGCTGGCGGCCAGGCTGCTGCCGGACGTGGTGCTGCTGGACGTCGGGATGCCCGGCAACCAGCCCCGCGCCACGGTGCGCAGGCTCGCCCAGGTCGCGCCGCGCGCGCAGGTGCTGATCCTGAGCATGTACACCGATCAACGCCTGGTGCAGGAACTCCTGAGCAGCGGCGTGCGCGGCTACCTGCACAAGAGCGTCAGCCGCCAGGAGCTGGTCACGGCGATCAGGACCGTGTGCGCCGACGACCGGCGGGTGGTCGTCTCGGTCGCCTGGCCCGCGCCGGGGCAGGCGACCGAGGAGGACGAGGACCGACTGTCCATTCGGGAGCGTGAAGTGCTGGCGCTCGTGGCGAAGGCCATGAGCAACCGGCAGATCGCGTCCCGGCTGGAGATCACCGAGGGCACGGTGAAGCGCCACCTGCGCAACATCTTCGCCAAGCTCGGCGCCGTGTCGCGCATCGACGCCGTCAACAAGGGCGTCGCCGCCGCGCTGATCCACCAGCCGTCGGACCGCCGCGGTCCGCTCAGCGCGCCGACAGGGGTCTTCCCGGCGCCGCCCGCGGCGAGTGCGCCGAGCTGATCAGCCCCGCCTCGACGGCGCGGTTGACCGCATCGATGCGGGAGACCGCGCCGATCTTGGCGAAGATGTTGTGCAGGTGCCGTTTCACGGTCGCCTCGGTGATGCCGAGGCGGACCGCGATCTGCCGGTTGCTCAACGCCTGCGCCACCAGCTCCAGCAGGTCGTGCTCCCGCCGGGACAGCGGGCTCGGCCGCGCCGCCGGTCGCTCGGCCTCCGGTGACACGGAGATCTGCACGCTGCGCGCGTCCCGCACCGCGCTGCGGATCACCGACACCAGGTGCTGGCGGCTGACGCCTTTGCTCAGGTAGCCGCGCACGCCCAGCGCGAGCAGGTCTTGCACGAACGCCGACGAGTCGTACATGCTCAGGATGATCACCCTGGTGGTGGGCGCGGACTCGTGCAGCCGCTGCACGGTCAGCGCCACCGGGATGCCGGGCATGTCGATGTCCAGCAGCACGACGTCCGGCCGCAGCTCGGTCGCCGCGGCCACGGCGGACGCGCCGTCGCCGACGTCGCCGACGACGGTGAAGCCGGGTTCGGCGGACAGGGACTCGCGCAACGTCTCCCGCAGGATCGCGTGGTCGTCCGCGAGCAGGATCGTGATCGGGGTCGGGTCGGTCACGGCAGCGGCAGCTCGACGTCGACCAGGGTGCGCCCCGGCGAGCTGGTGAACTCCAGCGTGCCGCCCAGCGACGCGGCGCGCTCGCCCATGGACACCATGCCGAACCCGCGCCGGGCGGCCGCGCGCTCGGGGTCGAAGCCGCCGCCGTCGTCCTCCACCCGCGCGGTGATCGACCGCGTGCTGATGTCCACCAGCACCACGGCCTTGCGCGCCCCGGCGTGCGCGAACACGTTGAGCAGCGCCTCCCGGACGATGAGGAACAGCTCGTTGCGGTGCCGGTCCGGCACCATCCGCTGGTTGCCGGTGACCTTGACGTGCACGACCGTGCGCCCCGACCCGGCGGTGTCCGCGAAGGCGGCGATCTCCTTCTCCAGGTCGACGGTGGCGGGCCCGTCGGCGAACTCGACGATCAGCCTGCGCACGATGGAGATCGCCGACGCCAGGTGCTCGCGCGCCGAGGAGACGCGCTCGGCCGAGGCCTCGTCCGCCAGCCCGTACAGCTCGCCCAGTTCCAGCTGGTGCATGGCGATGCTCAGCTCGTGGCCCAGCTCGTCGTGCACCTCCCGCGCGAGCTGCCTGCGCTCGCGCTTGCGGGCCTCGTCCGCGGTCCGCAGGATGAAGATGTCGTAGGAGTCGCCCGCCACCCGCACGGGCGAGGCCAGGTTGCGGTGCAGCGCCGCGAGCGCGGCGGACAGCTCCGGCAACGTCTCCGGCCGCTCGGCCGCGAGCTGCACCAGCTCCGCCACGACCACGTCCATCAGCACGCCCGCGCCACCCGGCGGGGTCGCGCCGACCGGCTCCGGCGGCGGCTCCTCCGCCCGCTCCAGGTCGGTGACCGTCGCGCGCAGGATCGCGTCCGCCCGCGCGATGCACTCGGGCAGCACCGCCGGGTCCTTGCCCAGCGAGCTGCCGGTGTCGCGCAGCCTGCTCTCCAGCGTGCGCAGGATCTCGGCGCGACGGGAGTCGAGCAGCCCGCCGACGGAGACCCCGGTGTTCGGGTGCCGGTCCATTGTTCCCCCACGGTGGACCCGGAAACGGCGCGGACGGACGTCCACGCCGTCCCCCGATCCTACCGGGCGGCCGTCCGGAGGGGACCTGCCCAACAGGGTGGGACGCGGGTCTCACCGGGCCCGCTCCAGCACGGGCCAGCCCTGCCGGGTGGCGTGTCCTACCAGGTCCGGGTCGTCGCCGACGACCACCGGGTGCCCGACCAGGTCGAGCACCGGGAGATCGCTGGCGTGGTCGCCGTAGGCGCTGGAGCCCGCCAGGTCGACGCCCAGCCGGTCCGCGATCCCCAGCACGGCCGCCGCCTTCGCCGCGCCGATCATCGGCGTGGCCACGGCGCCGGTGTAGCGGCCGTCCCGGACCTCCGGGAGCGTGCACACCAGCAGGTCCGCGCCGACGTGCTCGGCGATCGGGTCCAGGCAGGCGGGGAACGAGCCGGACACCAGCACCGTCAGCTCGCCCGCCGCCCGGTGCGCCCGGAACCGCGCCAGCACCGGCTCGTGGAACGGGCCGGCCGCCAGTTCCTCGGCGAACCAGCGGCGGCCCTGCTCGGCGACCTCGGCGACGTCCGCGCCCGCGAAGTTCCGGTAGTACTCGACCAGCGCCGCCCCCCGGCCACCGACGCGCGCCGCCCTGACCCGCTCGTACGCCGCGGCGTACTCGGAGCCGGGGCGGTCGCGCAGCCGGTGGGCCAGGAAGCGGAAGACGCTCGGCACCGCGATCAGCGTGTCGTCGACGTCGAAGAACGCTCCGGTGCGCATGGTCAGGTCGTCGCCAGGCGCTTGGACTCCACCAGCGCCGCGGCCTCGCTGATGGTCAGCTCCGGCACGAGTTCGCTGTCGGGCACCCGCACCGCGAACCGGCGCTCCAGCACGACCGCCATCTCGATCAGCACCAGCGAGTCGACCTCCAGGGACTCGAAGGTCGCGTCGGCGTCCAAGTCGCTCTCCACCATCCCGTACTTGTCCACCAGCAGCGAGCGGATCAGCTCCGCAGGGGACTCGGGCGACCGCCGCTCCTGCGCGGGCACGGTGTCCGCCGCGAGCGTGGTGTCGGCGGCGCGCTCGGTCTCGTCGCGCACGTCCATCGCGTCGTACTCCCGCTGCGCCAGCGCGATGGCCTCCTCCGCGGTCCGCACGACCGGCAGGTCGAAGATCGCCGCGATGCGCGCCAGCCGTTCCGGCAGCGTGCCACCTACGATGTGGTACGGGATCTCCAGTTCCGTCAACGTCTTCATCAGGTGCTCGTCGGACATCGACCGGAACCGCTCGTTGACCGGCCGGTGCCCGTCCTCGGCCAGGGGCAGCTCGTTCGGCAGGTGCACGAACGCGTCGAACGTGCCCTTGACGTGCCGCTTCATCGCCTTGCCCAGCTCGCTCATCACGTCCTCGAAGAACGCCAGCTCGGGCGTCTTCTCGACCGACTCCAGGTCGGACAGGTGCACGGAGTCGTTCGGGTTGATCCCGACCGTGACGCGCACGGAGCCGTAGATCCACTCCTGCAACGAGGAGCCGTCGGAGATGAAGCCGTCCCACAGCCTGCTCTCGTGCACGGCGCGGTCGACGTGGCGGACCACGACCATCTGGAGCAGCTCGGCCGCGGTGCACTCGTCGAGGGTCTTGCCCGGCGCGGCCTCGGGCAGGATCTCCCGCATGGTCTTCGCCTTGGTGCGCGGAATGCCCGTGTAGTGGGACAGCGCCATCCCGGTGATCGTCTTGCCGGAGGAGTAGGTTCCGGAGATGCCCAGTCGCATGGTTCGGCCACCGTTTCGTTTGGGGGAGCAGGGTTCTAGGACGGGATGCGGTGCGCGACGGCGCACCGGGTGACCACGCCGAAGCAGGCGCCGACGATCGTGGCCGTGCGCCACGTCTCGCCGCGCGCGAGCAGCAGGCTGCTGTCGTGCAGCTCGGTGGTCGTGGGGAACCACAGGCCCGCCTGCCGGTCGGCCGGGGGTCCCGCGGTGATGGTGGTGTTCCGCATCCACAGGGTGTCGCTCTCGGCGCGGGTCAGGCCGTCGGTCTCGTAGAGCAGGACCTGGCCCAGCTGCAACGCGACCACGAACGAGTCGATCATCGACACGACCGGTCCGCGCGCGGACTCCGGGCCGGTGTCGGGCCGCCCGTCGGTGGGCGGCTCGACCAGCACCATCGCGTCGGCCCGCGCCGGGGCGTCGTCGCGGACGTCGGTCAGCACCTCGTCGATGAACTGCCGCCACCGCTGGAAACCCGCGCCGTAGAGGCCGGGGTACCCCGCGCCCAAGGCGGTGTCGAGGTCCTCGTCGACCTCGGCGCGCACCCCTGCGGCGGCGTGCACCAGCTCGACCCGGACGCGCATGGTCGACACTCGGCAGTCCAGGGTGGACACCAGCAGGCCGTCACCGGCGGACTCGGTGGTGAGGTGCTGGGCGGAGAACGGCAGCGAGGCGAAACCGTCCTCGATGGGCTTGGTGGGGGCCTTGATGTCCACCCGGCGGATCCACGTGCGCCTGCGCGCCGCGGCGTCCAGGCCGTGCGTCCGGGAGGTGAGGGTCTCGGCCGCGCGGACCGCGAGGATCAGCACGTCCAGGGTGGACAGGTGGGGGCGGAGTTCGTTGTCCTCGCCCTTCTTCGACCAGTCCACCGGGTGGTGGACCTCCACGACGGCGCGGACGGCGTCGGCGGACAGCTCCGCGCCGGTGACGGTGTAGTCGACCCGGCGGTAGCCGGAGCCGAAGAAGCGCGTCGCTCCGGGACCGAGGTGGTCGTCGACGGACTTCGCGACCAGCGTCCCGCTGTTGTTCGTGATCATCGGCATCCCCTCGTCGAGTCGAGTTCGACGCTAGTGGCGGTCGAGCCGCCGTCCGGGGAACCGTGCCTCTTAGGGGTGGTGGAGTGGCCGAAAGTGGTACGCCCCAAGGGATCGGAACGCCGATCAGGCCGGTCCCCCGAGCGGGGAACGGCCTGATCGGCAGGGAGGAGCGGGGATCAGAACGCGGCGGCGGCCGCCTCCGCCTCGGCGAGGGCCTTCGCGTACAGCCCGGCCGGGTCGGCGGCCATCACGTTGCCGTCGAAGCGGATCTCGGTGACGTCGGTGATGCCGACGAACCGCAGCCAGTCGAGGAAGAACGTGCTGTGGAAGTCCACGCCGAACGCCGCGGACACGCCCTGGGCGTAGACCCCGCTGGAGTACACCACGAGCGCCTTCTTGCCGGTGAGCAGACCGGAGTAGCCCGCGGCGGGGTCGAAGCCGAACGCCCAGCCCGGCTGGGAGACGACGTCGATCCAGTGCTTGAGGACGTACGGCACGCCCGCGTTCCACATCGGGATGTTGAAGACGTACTCGTCGGCGGCGGCGAAGCGGTCGAACACCGCGCGGGCCTGCGCCCACAGGTCGGCCTGCTCGGGCGTCTGCTCCTGGCCGGAGAACACGGCCATCTTCGCGCCCGCGGCCACGGTGCCGAACTCGGGGAGGCTGTCCTCGAACAGCGAGAGGGTGTCCACCTTGGACTCCGGCTTGCGGGTCCGGTAGGCGTCGACGAAGGCGTTGGCGATGGCGAGCGACTGGCTCGCGCCGCCTCGCGGTGACGAGTTCACGTGCAGCAGTTGGCTCATGGCGCTGGTGCCCTTCGGGACGGTGCTCGTGCGAGGTCTCCCACATCAAACGAGAGGAACCGTTGCCGCTCAACAACACTGCCACTTAAGGCGCAATCGCTACATCCAAGGTTGTAGTGTGCCGCCCGCGCACGCGGGGAAGGGGCATTGTGTGCGTCATGCCGCTGACAGTTCGGTTCCACCGCCTCGGCGGCCCGGAAGTCCTGCAACTGGACGACCTGCCCACCGTCGAACCCGGACCGGGTGAGCTCCGGCTCCGCGTGACGGCCATCGGGCTCAACCGCGCGGAGGTCGCCTTCCGCCAGGGCCGCTACATCGACCGGCCCCGCGCCTTCCCGTGCGGGCTGGGCTACGAGGCCGCCGGTGTCGTGTCCGCGATCGGCCCCGCCGTGGCCGGGTTCGCCCCCGGCCACCGGGTGAGCGTCGTGCCCGCTTTCTCCCAGAACGACTACGGCACGTACGGCGAGGAGGTCGTGGTGCCCGCCGCCGCGGTCGTCCGCCGGGCGGCCGGGGTCGACGCGATCACCAGCGCGGCGGCGTGGATGCAGTACCTCACGCCCTACGGCGCGCTGGTCGACAGCGGCGGTCTGCGTGCCGGTGACTCCGTCGTGGTCACGGCGGCGAACAGCAGCGTCGGCGTGGCCACGATCCAGCTCGCCCGGCTCGTTGGGGCGCTGCCGATCGCGGTCGTCCGGTCCGGCGAGCAGACCGGGGTCGTCCTGGCCGCCGGGGCCGCGCGGGTGGTCGTCGGCGGGGGCGAGGAGCTGGTCGAGGCGGTGCTGGCCGAGACCGACGGCCGCGGCGCGGACTTCGTGTTCGACGCGGTCGCCGGACCCGGTGTCCGCGACCTGTACCGGGCCACCGCGACCGGCGGGTCGCTGGTCGTGCACGGCACGCTCAGCGGCGAGCCGACGCCGTTCCCCGGCACCGACGACATGCGCGCGGTCTCCCTGCGCGCGTACACGTTGTTCGAGGTCACGCGGTCGCCGGAGCGGCTGCGCCGGGCGGAGCGGTTCATCGGCGCGGGACTGGCGTCGGGCGCGCTGCGGCCGGTGGTGGACCGGACGTTCGACCTCACGGAAATCGTCGCCGCGCACGAGTACCTGGAGTCCGGGGCGCGCGCGGGCAAGGTCGTGGTCACGGTGGGGGGCCGGGCGTCGTGAAGTTCGGGTTCATCGCCTTCCCCACCAGGGAGTCCATCCGGCCCGCCGAGTTCGCGGCGCTGCTGGAGTCCCGCGGCTTCGAGTCGCTGTTCTACCCCGACCACACCCACATCCCGGAGCGGACGCCCGAGCACTACGACGTGGCCGGGCTGCCCGCGGAGTTCCGCAACGGCCTTGACTGCTTCGTCGCGCTGGCCGCCGCCGCGACGGCCACCACCACGCTGACCATCGGCACGGCCGTCGCGCTGGTGACCGAACGGGACCCGCTCGTCACGGCGAAGGCCGTGGCGTCGCTGGACGTCCTGTCCGACGGCCGGATGCACTTCGGCGTCGGGCCGGGCTGGATCTACCAGGAACTCCGCAACCACGGCGTGCGGCCCGCCGACCGGTGGGCGGTGATGCGCGAGCGGGTCGAGGCGATGAAGGAGATCTGGACCAACGACGTCGCCTCCTACCACGGGCGGTTCGTGGACTTCGACCACGTGACGTCGTGGCCGAAGCCGGTGCGGCGGCCGTACCCGCCGATCCTGGTGGCGGGCAACGGTCCCAGGGTCGCCGAGCGGGTGGTCGCCTACGGCGACGAGTGGATCCCCATGCTGCGGCCCGGCGTGCTCGACGACATCGCCGAGTTCCGCCGCACCGCCCGCAAACCGGGCTCCGACGAGCCCATCCCGGTCACGCTGTTCGGCGGCGTGCCCGAGGACGTCGCCGCGTACGAGCGCGCGGGCGTCGACCGCTGCCTGTTCTGGCCGCGTCCCGCCGACACCGCGGCGACGACCCGGCTGGTCGACGAGATCGCACTGGGGCTGGGCGACCGACTGGGCGCCACGGCCTGAAACCCCTTCGAGCACAGGAGAACGACATGACCGCCACCCTGGATTCCGGCATCGTCCGCGGCGCGTCGCGCGCCCGGCAGTGGTTGCGCGACAACGACCTCCCCTACAGCGACGAGATCGAGTTAAAGGCCTCCGGCCGGGAGTTCACCGATGGCGGCCACTACGGCGTCGAGATCCCGGTCGTCAACAGCTTCAAGGTGCTGGAGGCGACGCTGGGCCTGCTCAAGGCCGAGGGCCTGCCGGTGACCCGCTTCAACGAGACCCTGGGCGCGTTCCTGCTGTCGGACGGCGAGGTGTCCGACATGCTGGCGCTGTGCCGGGAGAGCGGCGCGGGCATGGTGTTCGCGCTCGGCCCGCGCCCGGAGTACGACCGCAAGGCGGCGTTCTACCGCGGCGGCTTCGGGGCCTCGCAGGGGCGTCGCATCAACAACAACGACGCGCTCGCCCAGTCCGCCGAGGAGGCGCTGCGGCTGACCGAGATGGGCTGTCGCGGCCTCATCGCCTACGACCTCGGCGTGATCCGGATGCTGTCCGAGATGCGCGCGGCCGGGGTGCTGCCCACCGACCTGATGATCAAGTCGTCGTCGCACTGCATCGTGTCGAACCCGATGACCGCCAAGGTGTACCAGGAGAACGGCACCAACAGCGTCACCACCATGCACGACCTCGGCCTCGCCGTGCTCCAGGACATGCGCAGGACCGCGCCGGAGCTGACCATGGACGTGCCGACCGACGTCTACGGCAGCAAGGGCGGCTTCATCCGGTTCTACGAGGTGCCGGAACTGGTGCAGATCTGCTCGCCGATGATGCTCAAGATCGGCGCCAGCGCCCAGTCCCACCCGCACGACCCGGTGAACGAGAACACGATCCGCCAGCGCGTCCAGCGGGTCGCGCTCTGCCTGGAGTTCCTGGAGAAGTCCGGCATCGAGGCCAAGTACATCAGCGACCTGTCGGTCGAGCGCTGCGTGCCGGTCGCGGTCTGACCCGTGGAGTTCACCGTCGACGGCGGGTTCGCCGCCCTGCGCGACCTCGGCCTGCACGCGGGCCGCACCCTGGCCCGGCCGAGCCTGGAGTGGCGCGACCACCGCGCGGCCTGGGACCCGGCCCTGTTCGCCGAACTGGGCGACCTCGGCGCGCTCGGGGTGGGGGCAGCGCCCCTGGAGGCGGTCGCGCTGCTGGAGGGCCTCGGCGAGGCGGGTGACGTCGGACTGGCGCTCGCCGTCGGGGCGCACGGCGTGCTGTGCGGGGTGCCGATCGAGAGGTTCGGCACCCCGCGGCAGCGCCAGGTCCTACCCGCTCTGGCCAAGGGGCACCAGGTCGCGGCGATATCACGGTCCGAAGTGGATGGTGCGCCCTCGTCCGTGACCGCCGTCCACGACGGACGGTCCTGGCGGCTCGACGGCACCCGGACGGGCGTGGTCAACGGTCCGGTCGCCGACCACTTCCTGGTCACGGCCACGACCGCGGACGGGGAGCGCACGGCGTTCCTGCTGGACCGCGACCTGCCGGGACTGGACGTGCTCGCCGAGCGCGATCCGGTGGCGCTGCGCACCCGCCCGGTCGGCGACCTCGTGCTCACCGACTGCGAGGTCGGCGACGACGCGGTGCTCGGCGTCCCCGGCCGGGCGAGCACGGACCTGGTGCCGCTACTGGCCGCGCTGGACCGCACGTGCCTGCTCGCGCCGTGGCTCGGGTTGCTGCGCGCGCTGGCCGCGCGGGTCACCGAGACCGATCTCGCCTGGTCGCAGTCCGTGCGGCTGGCCGTGGTCGACGTGCGCGCCAGCGCGGAACTGGCGGCAGACCTGCTGTACCGGGCGGCAGCGGATCCGGGCGGGTCCCGGCGGAACCCCGCGCTGGCCGCGCTGTTCCTCGCCGACGCCGTGCCGAAGGCCGCCCGGCTCGCGGCGGAACTCCACCCGGCCGACCACGCCGTGGCCAGGGCCCACCGGGACAGCACCGCGCTGACCGCCGCGGACCGCGAGGTGCTGCGGTCGGTCATCGCCGAATCGCTGCTGGCACTCGGCGGCTGAGGGGACGACGCATGGACTACTCGACCAGCGCGGCGGACGACCTGTTCGTCGCGGACCTGGAACGCCGCTTCACCAAGGGGATCGCGGCACGGGCGGACGCCGCCGACGCGGCGGGCGCGCTGCCCGAGGAGAACTGGCGCGACGTCGTGGACAGCGGCTACCTGCGCGTGTTCCACCCGGTGGAGGTCGGCGGGCTCGGGCTCGACGGCGTGACGCAGGCGAGGGCGATGGAGGCGCTGGCCAGGGCGTGCCCGAGCACGTTCTGGTCGGCGACCATGTCGGCGCTCGTGTGCGTGAAGCTGATCCAGACCTACGGCGACCCGGTGGAGCACCGCGGGCTCACCGACCCGCTGCTGAGCGGGGAGCGGCTGGCGTGCTTCCCGGTCGTGGAGCGGACGTCCGGCAGCGACGCGGGCACGTACACCACGACCGTCCGCCGGGACGGCGGACGCTACCTGATCAGCGGCGAGAAGGCCCGCATCACCAACGCCACCACCGCGGACCTGGCCGTCGTGTTCTCCCGCCTGGAGGGCCACGAGTCCGGCTGGTGCTACGCGTTCGTGGACCTGCGGCGGCCGGGCGTGCGCACGTACGCCATGCCGCACCTGGGGCTGCGCGCGATGCCGTGGGGCGGGCTGGTGTTCGACGACGTGGAGGTCGACGCGCGGGACGTGGTGCCGGTCCACCTGCCGGAGTTCCCCGAGGGCATGGCGTGGGGGTGGCTGTTCATCTCCATCGCGGCCATCGGCATCGCCGAGTCGGCGTTCACGGCCGCGCTCGACCACGCCCGCGCGCAGCTCGCGTTCGGCGCCCCGCTGGGCCGGATGCAGGCGGTGCAGGCCGCGCTGGCGTCGATGCGGGCCGAGATCGACGCGGCCCGGCTGCTGGCCTACCGGTGCTCGTGGCACCGCACCGAGGGCAGGCTGGTGCAGGACCTCGTGGGGATGCTCAAGCCGTACGCCACCGAGATGGCCGTGCGGACCACCGAACGGGCCGTGCAGGTGCTCGGCTCGTGGGGGCTCACACCCGGCCACCCGGTGGAACGGCTCTACCGCGACGCGCCGATGAACGTGATCGGCGGCTTCGCCTCGAACCGGCTGCGCGAGCTGGTCGCCACGGGGCTCGGGCTGCCCGCGGTCTACGACGACGCCGACCGGCTCGCGGGCACCGGCCTCGACCTCGACCCGGCCGGGTGGTGAGCGCCGTGACCTACCGGATCGCCCTGCTGCCGGGGGACGGGATCGGCGTCGAGGTCGTCGGGCACGCCCGGCGTGTGCTGGAGGCCGTGGCGGGCTCCCGGCTGGAGTTCGACGAGATCCCCGGCGGCGCCCAGTACTTCCTGGAGCACGGCCGCGACTGGCCCGCGGGGTCCGAGGAGCGCTGCGCCGCGGCCGACGCGATCCTGCTCGGCGCGATCGGGTGGCCCACGGAGACCGGCGGCACGGCGCTGCGGCCGGACGGGCGGATGGCGGGCTGGTCGGCGATCGTCGGCAACCGCCGCGCGCTCGACCTGTACGCCAACGTCCGGCCGGTGAAGCTCCTGCCGGGCGTGCGGCACCTGATCTCCGGGCGGCACCGGCAGGTGTGGGAGCCCGAGGACGTCGACATGGTGTTCTTCCGGGAGAACACCGAGGACCTGTACTCCGGCGTCGGCGGCACGATGGCCACCGCCGGGGTCGCGATCGACACCCGCGTGATCACCCGGACTGCGTCCGAGCGGATCGTCCGGCGCGCGTTCGAGGCGGCCGTCGAGCGCGCACGGCCCGGCAGGACGAGCCGGGTGACGTGCGTGGTGAAGGACAACATCCTCCAGGGGTGCAGGCTGTTCGCCACCGTGTTCCACGAGGTGGGGGCCGAGTTCCCCCAGGTGGAGCGCGAGGTGCAGCTCGTGGACGCGTTCACGCAGTGGCTGGTGCGCGGGCCGGAGCACTACGACGTCGTGGTCGCGCCCAACATGTTCGGCGACATCGTCACCGAGCTGGCCGCCGCGTTGCAGGGCGGGCTGGGCATGGCCGTCGGGTGCAACATCGGCGACGGGCACGGCATGTTCGAGCCCATCCACGGGTCCGCGCCCAAGCACGTGGGGCGGGACCGGGTGAACCCGCTCGCGGCGATCCTGGCGGGCGCGGAGATGCTGAAGTGGCTGGGGTCGCGGCACGGCGACGAGGCACTGACGGCGGCGGGGGAGCGGGTCCACGAGGCCGTCCGGGTCGTCGTGGCGAAGGGGGAGACGCTGACGTACGACCTGGTGGGCGCCTCGGCGGCGGCCTCGAGTTCCGCCGTGACGGCCGCGGTCGTCGGAGAGCTGTGATGCTGGTCGACGCCCAGGTCCACCTGTGGTCCGCGCACGACCCGGCGCGTGGACCCGCGCACCTCGCCGTGCCGCCCACGGTCGCGGACACCCTGGCCGCGCTCGACTCGGCCGGGGTGGACCGGGCGGTGCTCGTCCCGCCGTCGTGGGAGGGCGACCGCAACGACGTCGTGCTCGCCGCCGCCCGCCTGCACCCGGACCGGTTCGCCGTGATGGGCCGGATCCCGCTGCCCGACCCCGCGTCGGCCCGGCTGCTGCCGTCGTGGCGGGAGGGCGGGATGCTGGGCGTGCGCGTCACGCTGCACCGCGAACCGTGGCTCGGCGCGTTCGACCGGGGCGAGCTGGCGTGGTTCTGGGCGGCGGTGGAGGCGGCGGACCTGCCGGTGATGGTCTACGCGCCCGGCCGGTCCCTCGTGCCCGTCGCTCGTGAACACCCCGATCTGCGGCTGGTCGTCGACCACCTGGCCCTGCCGGTGGGGGAGTCCGCGCCGGAGGTGTTCGACGACCTGCCCGACCTGCTGGCGCTGGCCGCGTTCCCGAACGCGTCGGTCAAGGCGTCGGCGCTGCCGTGCCACTCGCGCGAGCCGTACCCGTTCCGCGACCTGCACGTCGCCCTCCGGCTCGTGGTCGACGCGTTCGGCCCGGACCGGGTGTTCTGGGGCAGCGACCGGACGCGGCTGCCGTGCTCCTACGTGGACGGTCTGACCTACCTCGCCGAGGCGTTGCCGCACCTGGACGACCGGAGCCTCGGCCGGATCACCGGCGGGGCGGTGCTGGACGCGCTCGGCTGGAACCTGTGGATTTCCTGAACGTCGCTCGCCGGACTCCTGGTGGTGTGCAAGGGTTTCCTCCGGGGGCGGGAAGATCGCGCGGGGATTCGCACAGGGAGGCCACATGTCCGGGTGGAACGCTCGGGGCATGACCGAGGTGATGGACCGCCCGAGGAGCGCGAGCCGCGTCCGGCTGCTCGGCGGGGTCGCCGTGGTGGTCCTGCTGGTGGTCGAGGCGGTCCTCGTCGCGCCCGCGCTGGACACCGCCGCGACCTCGCTCGCCAACGCCGACACGACGTGGGTGGCCCTCGCCGTGCTGGCGGTCGCCGCGTCCATGGTCATGTTCGCCCTCACCCGGCGCAGGCTGCTGCGCGCGGCGGGCGTCCACGCGACCGTCCGCGACTCGGTCGCCGCGGCGCTGGTCGCGAACTCGCTGCACGCCACGCTGCCCGGTGGGCCCGCGTTCTCCACGGCCTACAACTACCGCTGGATGCGCGGCCGGGGCGCGGGCGGCGCGGTCGCCACCTGGTGCCTCGTGGCGGGTGGACTGGTCTCGACGGCGTCGCTGGTGATCATCGGCCTCTCCGCGTCGCTGCTGGTCGGGGGCGGTGCCGGGTGGACGCAGGTGGCACTGGAGGTCTTCGGCCTGCTGACGGCGGGCCTGATCGCCCGTGAACTCGTCCGCCACCCGCAGGCCCTCGTGGTGGCGGGTCGGTGGGCCGTGCGCCGGGTGAACCGGCTGCGCCGCCGCCCGGCCGACACCGGCCTCACCGCGTGGGACGACCTGGTCGCGCAACTCGGCGCGGTGCGCCCCCGTGGCCGGGACTGGAGCGCGGCCACCGGCCTGGCGCTGCTGAACTGGGCGCTCGACGTCGCCTGCCTCGCCGCGTGCGCCACCGCGCTCGGCGTCCACGTGACCCTCCCGCTGCTGCTCGTCGCCTACACGGCGGGCATGACCACCTCGGGCCTGTCGCCCCTGCCCGGCGGCATCGGCGTGGTCGACGCCGCCCTCGTGCTCACGTTCGTCGCGGGCGGTGTCCCCGCCGCGCAGGCACTGCCCGTGGTCGTGCTGTACCGGCTGATCAGCTTGGTCGGCGTGGTCGCGGCGGGCTGGGCGGTGTGCGCCGTGCAGCACGGCGTCCGGCCCGCGCTGAAGGTCAAGACCGCCGTTCCGGTCGAGGCGTCCCCGTGATCGTCCACGGACGCCATCGGCGAGCGGATGCTCAGGTGAGCGAGGTCAGGAACGCCGTTAGGGCTCGGCGGTACGGCTCCACAGTGGTCAGGTCGGCGTACTCGTCGGGGCCGTGCTGTCCGTCGCCGCCGACGCCGAAGATCACCGCGTCCACGCCCCGCTGGAAGTAGAACCGCGAGTCCGCCGCGCCGTGCTTGCGCAGCAACTCGCCCGTGTACCCCTGTTCGCGCGCCGCCCGTTGCAGTGCCAGAACGTCCGAATGGTCCGATACGACGCGATGTGGTGGTTCCACGGAGTTCACGGTCGCCGTCACGCCCGGTGGGCACAGGGCGGTGAAGTGGGCGGCCACCTGGTCGGCCGTCCGGCCGGTGAAGTCGGTGTCCTCCGCCGGGAAGCGGACGTCGAGCCACGCGGTGGCGTCGGACGGGACCTGGTTGAGCGCCTGGTTCGTGGTGGTGATCCTGGCGAGGGTGACCGTCGTGCGCCACGCCTCGGCGGTCGCGACCGGGTAGGCCGTCAGGACGGCGTCGACCGCGCGCGTCAGCGTGTGCAGCGCGTTGTCGCCGAGCCACTGGTACGCGCTGTGCGCGGCACGGCCGGTGGCGTCGAGCCGGACGCCGACCAGGCCCTTGGACTCGGTCACGACGCGCAGGCCGCTGTGCTCGCCGATCACCACGAAGTCGCCGGTCACGCCCTCCGCCACCTGGTGCGCGGTGCCGTCGCGGCCGCCGACCTCCTCGTCGGTGACCAGTTGCAGCGCGAGCGGGACCGGGGACGTGGGGGCCAGCGCGCGGAACACCTGCGCCTGCACGAGGGCGGAGAGCTTCATGTCCTGCGCGCCGCGGGCGATCAGCCGGTCGCCGTCGCGGCGGGGGAGGAACTGGTCCGGCGTGCCGGGCACGACGTCGAGGTGGCCGTTCAGGATCACCCGGAAGTGTGGTCGTCGCGGGCCGACGTAGACCAGGGCGCTCGGTTTGCCCCGTGACTCGAAGCGCTCCACGGTGAAACCGGGGCCGACCTCCTCCAGCACGAGGTCCAGCGCGCGGAGGAGGTCGTCGGGCCGGTCCGCGGTCGAGCGCACGGCGAGCAGGTCTTCGGCGAGCGGCAGGAAGTCCATGCCCTCAGTCTGCGGCGAGACCCCGCAGCAGCGGCAGGTACACCTCGTCGACGAGTTCGGCGATGGCGTCGCCGGGCAGGGACTTGCCGCACAGCGTCAGGTCGTTGCGGATCAGGTCGAACGGCAGGCGGGCCACCCGCTGGCTCAGCTCCACGGGCGGGATCTCGCCGCGGTCGACCCCGCGTTGGACGATGCGGCGCACGACGTCGCCGATCGGCGCGTTGGTCAGCCGGTCGCGCAGCAGCGCGGCGAGTTCCGGGTGCTGGAAGGCCTCGCTCATGACGCCCGCGATGACCTCGTTCATCATCATCCCGGCGCGGCGCGAGATCTTCTCGAACAGGGCGAGCAGGTCGCCGCGGAGCGTGCCGCTGTCGGGCAGGAAGTGCTGGACCGGGGCCTGGTTCCCCCACGCCGCGAACACGAGTTCGGCCCTGCCCGCCCACCGCCGGTAGATGACGGGTTTACTGGTACCGGCCCGGTTCGCGACCGCTTCGATGGTGAAACGGGCATAGCCGACATCTCGCAGTTCGGCCCACGCGGCGTCGAGGATGGCCTGCTCCAGCAGCGCTCCCCGGCGGCGCGACTTCGGTTCCGGCACCCTGCCCCTTAAGTACGTTGCGTATCTTCGAGGGGTAGCCTACGTTATCGGCTTATTAGATACGGCAAGTTTCTTCTGTGGGGGCGTCGTTGCTCTACCGCCTGATGGTCACCTACCTGCGCCCTTATCGGCGCGAACTGTCGGTCGTGCTCGTGCTCCAGCTCGTCGGCACGATCGCGTCCCTCTACCTGCCCAGCCTCAACGCCGACATCATCGACTTCGGCGTGGCCAAGGGCGACAGCGGTTACATCATCTCCACCGGGGGGTGGATGCTGGCCGTCACGCTGCTCCAGGTCGCCTGCTCGGGCGCGGCGGTGTACTTCGCGTCCCGCAGCGCCATGGCGTTCGGCCGGGACGTCCGGTCCGCGATCTTCCACCGGGTCGGCGAGTTCTCCGCCCGCGAGGTCGCCGGGTTCGGGCCGCCGTCGCTGATCACCCGCACCACCAACGACGTGCAGCAGGTGCAGCTCCTCGTGGTGCTGATGTGCACGATGCTCGTCACCGCCCCGATCATGTGCGTCGCGGGCATCGTGATGGCGCTGAACGAGGACGTCGGCCTGTCGTGGCTGCTCGTGGTCTGCGTGCCCGCGCTGCTGCTGGCGATCGGCGCGATCGTGTCGCGGATGGTGCCGCAGTTCCGGCTCATGCAGGGCCGGATCGACAACGTCAACCGCGTGCTGCGCGAGCAGCTGTCCGGCATCCGCGTGGTGCGCGCGTTCGTCCGCGAGCCCGCCGAGAGCCGCCGGTTCGCCGAGGCCAACACGACGCTGACCGACACCGCGCTGCGCGTCGGCAGGCTCCAGGCGTTGATCTTCCCGACCGTCATCCTGATCCTCAACGCCTCCAGCGTCGCCGTCCTGTGGTTCGGCGCGCACCAAGTGGACGCGGGGGAGATGCGGATCGGTTCGATGACCGCGTTCCTCAACTACCTCATGCAGATCCTGATGTCGGTGATGATGGCGACCTTCATCGCGACCCTGATCCCGCGCGCGTCGGTGTGCGCCGAGCGGATCAACGAGGTGCTGGACACCGACTCGTCGGTCGTCCCGCCCACGGCCCCGGTGCGCGAGCTGCCCAAGCGGGCCGAGCTCGAGTTCCGGGGCGCCGGGTTCCGCTACCCCGGCGCGGCCGAGCCCGTGCTGCACGACGTGTCGTTCACGGTGGAGATGGGCAAGACCACCGCGATCGTCGGCAGCACCGGCACCGGCAAGACCACGCTGGTCTCGCTCATCCCCCGGCTGATCGACGCCACCGACGGCAGCGTGCTGGTGGACGGCGTGGACGTGCGCGACCTGGACCCGGACGTGCTGTGGAGCAAGATCGGCCTGGTGCCGCAGCGGCCGTACCTGTTCACCGGCACCGTGGCGAGCAACCTGCGCTACGGCGACCCGGACGCCACGGACGCCGACCTGTGGGCGGCGCTGGAGATCGCGCAGGCCCGCGAGTTCGTCGAGGCCATGCCCGGCGGGCTGGACGCGCCGATCGCCCAGGGCGGCACGAACGTGTCCGGCGGCCAGCGGCAGCGGCTCTGCATCGCGCGGGCCTTGGTCCGCCGACCGGAGATCTACCTGTTCGACGACTCGTTCTCCGCGCTCGACCTCGCCACGGACGCCCGGCTGCGCGCGGCCCTGCGCCCGCACACCCAGCGCTCGGCCGTGCTCGTGGTGGCGCAGCGCGTGACCACCGTCCTGGACGCCGACCAGATCATCGTGCTGGACGAGGGCACCGTCGTCGGCGCGGGCACCCACCACGACCTGCTGGACTCCTGCCAGACGTACCGGGAGATCGTCCAGTCCCAGCTGACCCCGGAGCAGGCGGCATGAGCACCACGACCACGACCCCCCGCCCGCAGCCGTCCCCGATGGGCCGCGGGATGCCCGGCATGGGCATGCCCGTCGGCAAGGCCAAGGAGTTCGGCCCGTCCGCGAAGCGGCTCGTCGCCCGGATGCGCCCCGAACGGCTGTACTTCGCCGCCGTCGTCGCGCTCGGCGTGACGAGCGTCGGCTTCTCCGTGGCGGGACCGAAGATCCTCGGGCACGCGACGGACATCATCTTCGACGGCGTCATCGGCCGGGCCCGCGGCATTCCGGGCGCGGGCATCGACTTCGCCGCGCTCGGCGGCGTGCTGACGTGGGTGATGGCGCTGTACGTGACGTCGTCGCTGTTCGGCTGGGCGCAGGGCAGGCTCCTCAACGGCGTGGTGCAGCGCGTGGTGTTCGCGCTGCGCGCGGACGTCGAGGCGAAGCTGCACCGGTTGCCGCTGCGCTACTTCGACGGCCAGCCGCGCGGCGAGCTGCTGTCGCGGGCGACCAACGACATCGACAACGTCGCCTCGACCGTGCAGCAGACGTTGAGCCAGCTCTTGGTGTCGCTGCTGACGGTGATCGGCGTGCTGGGGATGATGATCTCGATCTCCCCGTTGCTGGCGGTGATCGCGTTGTTGGTGATCCCGGTGTCGGTGTTCGTCACGGCCCGGATCGGCAAGCGGTCGCAGAAGCTGTTCATGGCGCAGTGGAAGCACACCGGCGTGCTCAACGCGCACATCGAGGAGTCGTTCACCGGCCACCAGGTCGTGAAGGTGTTCGGGCGGCAGAAGGAGTCCGAGGCGGAGTTCAAGCTCCGCAACGACGAGCTGTACGGCGCGGCGCTGGGCGCGCAGTTCATCTCGGGGCTGATCATGCCGTCGATGATGTTCCTGTCCAACCTCAGCTACGTCGTCGTCGCCGTGGTCGGCGGCCTGCGCATCACGTCCGGCACGATGAGCCTCGGCGAGGTGCAGGCGTTCCTCCAGTACTCGCGCCAGTTCACCCAACCGCTGACCCAGGTCGCGTCGATGGCGAACCTGATGCAGTCCGGCGTCGCCTCGGCCGAGCGCGTGTTCGAACTGCTGGACGCCGAGGAGCAGTCACCCGACCCGGCCGACGCGTCCCTGCCCGCCGAACGGCGCGGCCGGGTCGAGTTCACCGACGTGAGCTTCTCCTACCGCCCGGAGCAGCCGCTGATCGAGCACCTGTCGCTGGTCGCCGAACCGGGCCAGACCGTGGCGATCGTCGGCCCGACCGGCGCGGGCAAGACCACGCTCGTCAACCTGGTCATGCGGTTCTACGAGCTGGACGCGGGCACGATCACGCTGGACGGCGTGGACATCACCCGGCTGCGCCGCGAGGACCTGCGGTCGCAGATCGGCATGGTCCTCCAGGACACGTGGCTGTTCGGCGGCACGATCCGCGACAACATCGCCTACGGCAGGCCGGACGCGACCGACGAGCAGATCGTGGAGGCCGCCAAGGCGACCTTCGTCGACCGCTTCGTCCGGACCCTGCCGGACGGCTACGACACCGTGATCGACGAGGAGGGCACGAACGTCAGCGCGGGCGAGAAGCAGCTGTTGACGATCGCGAGGGCCTTCCTGGCCAGCCCGTCGCTGCTCATCCTGGACGAGGCCACCAGCTCCGTCGACACCCGCACGGAATCGTTGGTGCAGCACGCGATGGCGGCCCTGCGCTCGTCCCGCACCAGCTTCGTCATCGCCCACCGCCTCTCCACGATCCGCGACGCCGACCTCATCCTCGTGATGGAGGCGGGCAGGATCGTGGAACAGGGCACCCACGACGAACTCCTGGCAGCGGAAGGCGCGTACTTCCGCCTGTACTCGGCCCAGTTCGCGGCAACGACCTGACGGGAACCGGGGACACGGGCTCGCACCCGTGTCCCCACCCCGCCGCATTCGCCGTGGTGGCGTTCCGCAACGAAGGTCGTGCGGTTTCCGGCACCCGTTCGTGTTGGTTTGTCTCGTGTGGAACTTGCGCCTGTCGAGAGCCGTGGATCAGTGCACTGTTAAGGTTCCTGCGCCGCCGCGAACATCGGTGGTTTAGCACGGTCAGTTGGATGTTTAACCAACTTCCATCAGCTCTGTGCTTTCTGTGGAAATGCTCGCGATGAGTGAATGAGGAACAACGTGAACAGGTTGACCGGTGGCGAAAGTGGCAGTGATGGCGGGGGCGGCAAGAAGTAGTCGCGCAACCGTTGCTGTGTCCGCCTAACCGGCTTGCCCGGTCCTGAGGTGTCGGGGTGTCGGCTGATCTAGGCGGCATCCCGACATTTCCGGACCCGCTGCTCCGAACGTGTGGAGTGGGGTATCAGTGCGTGTCATCGGTGTAATGAGGCAAATGGCCTCACGGTGTCCGCATTAGTGCGGTCGAAAGGTCTTTCGGGCATCCTTCGAAGCTGTTTCCCTTCATTTAGGGGAACGTGAACCGCTCTGAAGCCTGCGGAGTCAAACAACCGATCATAACGCCTCAGGGCCCGGTTTGGTGAGCTGTCACCGGGGCGGCGCAAGGTGACAGTGGCCATTGGGGGGAACTTCTCCGAGCTTGTGGATGATCGTCATACCCTCTGGTTGTCGCGGGTCTGGCCTGCCGGAGGAGGTGCTGAGGTGCGGCCGACGATCACCAGTGCCACCACGTCGAAGTCCGGGGTCAGGTCTGTCGCTCGCAGGTCGACTTCGATGCTCGGAGCCTTCGTCGAGTGGTTGCAGGACTATGTGGTGCACGTCGGAATGATTGGCGTCATCGAGGGGGCGCTGGGAATTCTCGCGTTCGCCGGGCTGCTCAGCGCGTTGTTGGGGAGTGCTGCGATCAAGGCGGGTGCCATTGTCGTCGCAGGTCTCGGTGTGCTCGGGCTGTTCATCGTGCTGGTGGTCAATCGGACCGAATGGCATCGCAGAACTGAGCTGGACCGACGATTGATCCGCCATTATTGCGGCGCGCTCAGGGAACGCTACAACCATGCGTGGAGCGTCGTCGAGTGGGATGAGCTCACTGTCATCTCGGCGAATGGGGACACGACGCACACGATCAGCTGCGAGGCTGTGGTCGAATGCGAACTTCTCGATTTCTTCAGCTTCTGGAACGGGCCGAACTGGGAAGGGTGGCCCGATCGGCTCCGCCGAAAGGTGAAGATCAAGGTGCGCAGCCTGACTGTTGGCCAGGAAGGTGGCACGAGGTCGGACATGACGTGGTCCTGGATTAGTCGGAACAGAGTCGAAGTGGTCACGCACCTCCGGGAGCCCGCCAAGCGGGGTGACACGATCGGAATGGCGGCCGAACTCCACTGGCCCGCACGATGCCTTCCGCTCGTCCGAGGGGATTGCGCCGACGACTTCGTCCTGTGCTTCCCGACTACGATCCGTTTCGCCCGGCACACGGTCGTGATGCCGATCGGCCGCGATGTCTACTTCGAGTCCATCGGACTCGACCGCGCAAACGGCGACGACTACGAGCTCACCAGCAAGATCAACAACGCTGGCCTGTGCGAGACCATGTTGGAGGTGCGCGACATCGAAGGAGGCCGCGACGTCGGAATGCGGCTAGACCTGAAGTGACACGTCCGTTGTCGGGCGTCTCAGTCCGGTAGTGGCACCCGCAGGCTCACGGTGCCGCGCAGGTCGAGCCAGGCGGCGTTCGGGCCGCGGACCACGCGGAGGACGACCTCCTCGCAGCCTGGGCAGCGGGCTACCAGGCCTGGGGCCTGGCCGTAGACGTGGAGGGTTGCCACGGTGGTTGTGCGGGTGCAGCCGGCGCAGGTCGCGGTGGCTGTGGTGAGGTCCACGGCGAACAGTTCGCGCAACGGGCCCGCCAGGGCGTTGCCGTCGAGGTGGTGGGTCATGGTCAGCCTCCGCTGGGGCCGAAGCGTTCGGTTTTGATGCGCTTGGGGTCGTGGCCCAGTGCTTGCAGGATGTCGGCGGCGGTTTCGACGAAACCGGTGGGGCCGCACAGGAAGCAGTCCGGGGTGAAGTCGGCGGGCCAGCCCGCTGTGTTCAGATCGGCCACGCCCAGGCGGCCCGGTGGGCGGGGAAAGCCGTCCGGAATGGACCGGGTGTACAGGTACGTGATGTCGAGGCCAGGGGTCGGGCGGCGCAGCTCGTCCGCGTAGAAGCGGTCGTCGGGGCCGCGCAACGAGTACAGCAGGCGGAACGGGACCGGGGTGCGGCGGGCGCGGATCATCGCCATCAACGGGACGATGCCCGAGCCGCCCGCGACCAGCAGGACCGGTGCGGTGCTCTCCGGGCGCCACACGAACCAGCCGCCGACCGGGCCGCGCAGTTCCAGCTCGTCGCCGACCTCCACGACCTCCGTCAGGTACGGCGACACCTCGCCGTCCTCCACCCGCTGCACGGTCAGCTCCACGCGCGAGCCGTCCTCGGCGTTGGCGATCGAGTAGCTGCGCTGGGTGCTGTAGCCGTCCTCGGCGGTGAGCCGGACGTCCACGTGCTGGCCCGGCAGGTGTCCCGGCCACAGCGGCACCTCCAGCACGAGGGTGCGGGCGGCGGGGGTCTCGTCGCGCACGTCGACCACCTTGCCGACGTGCCAGACCAGTCTGCGCACCACGCCTAGTCGCCCTGGTAGCGCTGCTCGCGCCACGGGTCGCCGTAGTCGTGGTAGCCGGCGGTCTCCCAGAAGCCCGGCTCGTCCTCCAGCAGCAGCTGGATGCCGCGCACCCACTTCGCCGACTTCCACAGGTACAGGTGCGGCACGAGCAGCCGCGCCGGGCCGCCGTGCTCGGGCGTGAGGTCCTCGCCGTCGTAGCGGTGGACGATCCACGCCTGCCCGTCGAGCAGGTCCTCCAGCGGCAGGTTCGTGGTGTACCCGCCGTAGGCGTGCACGAGCGCGTAGTCGGCCGCCGTCTCCACGTCCTCCAGCAGCACGTCCAGCGACACGCCCTGCCACCGCGTGTCGAGCTTCGACCACTTGGTGACGCAGTGCAGGTCGACCCTGGGCTTCTCGTGGGGCAGTTCCAGCAGGTCCTGCCACTTCCACGTGTGCTTCGCGCCGACCTCGGTGGTGACGGTGAACTCCCACCGGTCCGTGGTCACCCGCGGTGTCGGGCCGGCCGACAGCACCGGGAAGTCCTCGGTCAGGTACTGGCCCGGCGGCAGGGTCACGTCCTCGTTCCGCGCCCTGCCGCGGAAACCGCGGGAAACGATCGCCACGGCTGCTCCTCTCGTCCGTGCCGCACAGTGTCGCCGATGGACGCCCGGAAAACTCGGTGGCTGACGGTTGGCACACCTTGTTAACGTCAGCGTCGTGGAGTTCCCGATCCTCGGCACCGAGCCGCTCGCGGTGGAACTGGCCAACACGCTCTACGGCGGCCGGGAGGACTTCCTGCGCACCCGCGAGCAGGTCGACCAGTGGTTCGCGCAGGTCGGGCAACCCGCCGTGGACGCGGTCCGGGCGCGCAAGCTGCGCGACGCCGTGCACCGGCTGTTCGCCGCGGCCGTCGAGGGCACCACGCCGGTGCCCGCGGACGTCGCCGTCGTCAACGCCTTCGCCACGCCGACCCGGCCGGAGCTGCGCTGGTCCGCCGACGGCCCCGCCGTCCGGCACGTCGACACGGCGACCGGCGGCGCGGCGGTGCTCGGCCGGGATCCTCTGCGCCCCTTTCGCCCTCCTGGCCGGGCCGGGCGCGCTGCGGCGCTGCAGCGCGCCCGGCTGCTCGCTGTTCTTCGTCCGCGACCACCCGCGCAGGCGCTGGTGCAACCCCGGTTGCGGCCACCGCGACCGCCAAGCCCGCTACTACCGCCGCAAGCGGCGTTCGGAGGTGTCCCCGTGATCACCTGGCGCAGGCTCGTCGAAGCCGACTTCCCGTTGCTGCGCACGTGGTTGCTCCAACCGCACGTCCACCGGTGGTGGAACCACGAGACGTCCCCGGAGGCCGTCGACCGCGACTTCGGCCCGGTCGCCAGGGGCGAGGAGCCGTCGGAGGACCTGCTCGTCCTCGAGGACGGCACGCCGGTCGGCCTGGTGCAGCGCAGCCGGTACGGCGACTACCCCGAGTACCTCGCCGAACTGGCCCCGGTCCTGCCCGTGAGCCCGGAGGCGGTGAGCGTCGACTACCTCGTCGGCGACCTCGCGCGCTGCGGCCACGGCCTCGGCCCGCGGATCATCGCCGCCGTCGTCGCGGCGACGTGGGCGGACTACCCGGCCGCCCCCGCGGTCGTCGTGCCGGTGAACGCGGCGAACCGGAACTCGTGGCGGGCGCTGGAGAAAGCCGGGTTCACCCGCGTCGCCGAGGGCGAGCTGGAACCGGACAACCCGGTCGACGACCGCGCCCACGTCGTCTACCGGATCGACCGGCCCGCCCCCTGACCGGATAATCGCTGTCGTGCCAACGGGATCTGGTGGTAGACAGCCCCCGTGCAAGAGACCTTGGAGTTCCCCGACCTGCTCCGGCTGATCGACGACCGGTCGGCCGCGTTCCTCGCCGCCGTCGCCTCGGCGAGCAGCCTCGACCTGCCGGTGCCGACGTGTCCGGAGTGGACGCTGTTCGACTTGGTGCGGCACCTGGGCGAGGGGCGGCGCGTCTGGGCCGCCACCGTCGCGGCGGGGCCCGGCGCCACGGGCAAGGCCGTCCCGGTGGACGCGCCCGCCGTGCCGAGGGAGCGCGAGGCGCTGCTGGCGTGGATGGCCGACTCGACGCGGGCGCTGCTGGACGCGCTGCGGGAGGCCGGTCCGGACCGCGGCTGCTGGGTCGGCTGGGGCGACTCGCAGTCGCCCGCGACGAGCGGCGCGGTCGCCCGGCACCAGGTGCAGGAGTTCGCGGTGCACACCTACGACGCCCAGGTCACCGTGGGCGCCCCGGAGCCGCTGCCGGAGGAGGTGGCGGTCGACGGCGTCGAGGAGTTCCAGTTCACCTGCGTCGCGACGCCGATCGCGTGGCCGCACGCGCCCGCGACCCTCGACTACGTCGTCGCCGAGGGCCGTACCTGGCGCTTGTGGCTGTCCGAGAAGGGCGCGTGGACCGAACGCCTCACCGGGCCCGCCGAGGAGCGGGCCGACGCCACCGTCGAGTCGACGGCCAGCGACCTGATCCTGGTGTTCTACGGGCGGCTCCCGCTGGACACGCTGAAGGTCAGCGGCGACGAGAGCGTCGTCGTCGGGATCGCCGAGTGGGAGCCCGCCTAACCCGCCGCGTTCATCAGGTCGACCGCGCTGTGCTGGCGGGCCCCGTCGCTGCGCTGGAACGGGCCCGCCCACGGCTGGTCGTAGGAGTCGCTGCTCGACCGGTCCCGCGTGTAGGCGGAGTCCGCCTGCCGCTGGAGGTACGCGGTGTACGGGTGGTCGGGCAGCGCGCGGTTCAGCGCGGCCAGGCCGCGGGCGTAGACGCCCTTGAACGACGGCACGTCCCCGCCGCCGCCGTTGTCGAACAGGATGCCGCCGGGGTTCAGGGTCGTGTTGGTCGTGGAGGCCCCGGCCAGCGCGCGGGCCTTGGTCAGCAGGCTCGCGTCACCGGTGGCGCGGTGCAGTTCGGTGAGCGCGGCCAGCGGCACGCCCTGGTTGTAGCTCCACGGCGTGCGGCCGTTGTTGGCGCACGTCGCGGTGTCGATGCCGTCGTTGACCAGGTTGGCGCCGTTGATCATCCCGCTGCCCTGGAACCACGCCCAGCCCGCGCGGGCGCGTTGCAGGTAGGTGGTGTCGCCGGGGATCCGGTTGTGCAGGGCCGCGTTCAGCTGGACGTAGAGCGCGTTGGTGATGGCGTTCTTGTACGTCCGGCTCGAACTCCACCAGACCCCGCCGCCGCACACGGAGTCCCAGAACTGCGCCATGTGGTCGGCGTCCACGCGGGCCGTGGCCAGGTAGCGGCTCTCGCCGGTCAGGTCGTACGCGCCCAGCCACGCCAAGCCCCACCACGCCGTGTCGTCGTTGTAGGCGTTGACGAACTGGCCGTCCCAGGCGGACAGGTTGAGGTCGTAGGTGCGCGCTATGGCATACCGGTAGCTGCCCATCCCGGTCAGCCGGGCGTTGTCGACGATCGCGGTGAGGGCGTTGGCGGAGTTCCACCAGCCCGTCGTGGCGAACAGGCCGGTGCCGAGGTCGTAGCGCTCCATCAACGCGGTCGCGGCGGCGGTGCGGCGGTTCCCCGCGTTCCACGTCGTGCGGTACCAGCTGGTGCACGCGATGGCGGTCGACCCGGCGGGCTGCCCGCACGCGCGCAGCAGCCCGACGCCGAGGCCGTTCCAGTCGTCCACGTTGAACATCAGCGTCCGCCAGTCGCCGACACCGGCGGGAGCTCTGGTGTCGCCCAGCCGGGACCCCGACCCCCAGCTCACGCCCGCGTCGAACGACCGGTCGAGCCAGACGGCATCTCCTGACGCGGCAGGGGAAACACGGGCCCAGCCCATCGCGTCGGTGTCGTCGAAGTGCAGCGAGACCTGCCTGCTTCCGACGGTGACGGTCTGGGCCAGGCGGTCGGAGGGGGAGAGCGCGGGGTCGCGGGCGTCGCAGTACCGGTTGCAGACGACGGCGTCCGCCCTCGGGCCGGGCACGGCGGCGGGGCGGGTGGCGGACCGCTGGGCGCTCGGCGGCAGCGCGGGGTCGCGGGTGTCGCAGTAGGCGCCGCAGTCCTCGGGGACGGCCTGCGCGGGCGGGGTCCCGACCGTCAGGGACAGGACGAGGGCGAGCAGGACGACGATGTTCGGCACGAGACCTCCCGGAGCAGGGGTGGGCGGTCCGACGGCGAAGTGAGAGCGCTCTCACTCCGAGGCTAGGGTTGCTTCGAGCGACGGGTCAATACCCGATCGTGTACTGGATCCTGGTCAGGACCTGGACAGTCCGCCAAGTTGCGTTGTCGACGGCCCCTCCCCGGTGGCACGGTCGCGCCGAAGACCTCCCCGCCGGTGTGCGCCCCAGCCGGGCCACGGCACACGGGTCGGTTCGAAGGCAGGTGTGAGCACGCCGCGAACGGCGTGTCGAGTGGATGGGTGAGGTCGGTTGTCCGAGTCCGTGTTCCGCGGTGTGAGCGCGCTGCTGTCCCAGATCAAGGAGTTGTGCGACCGCCCGCACCGCTCGAAGCCCGTGCCCGGCGTGGAGGACGGCGACCGACCGCTCCCGCTCCTGCGCCTGGTCCGGGGCACGGAGTCCAACACCGTCCTGACCGACCTCGGCGCACGGCTGTGCGAGGCGTCGGAGGTCAAGGTTCCCCTCGCGCTGGTCGACGCCGACCTGGCCGCGGAGCGGGTCGCGACCCGCTGGGAGGGCACCGACCGGGTGGCCGGGCCGCTGCTGCCCCTGGTGGACGAGCTGCGACACCGGCTGGCGGCCAACCGCTTCGGCTACCGCGGGCTGACCCGGTTCCGCCACTACCGGCTCGCGGACTGGTTGACCGGCAGGCGGCTGACGCCGGGGGAGAACCGCGACGAGCGCGTCGACGTCACCGACATGCTGCGGTTGTGGCACGGTCGCGCGGACCGGCCCGCGACCGGGACGGACGCGGCGGTCGCGGACACCGTGGCCACGCAGTCGACCTGGCTGAAGCTCGCCCTGCTCCTGGGTGTCGCGTGGCACCGCCCGCTGCGGTTCTGGCTGTGGTCGCACGGCGTGCCGGTCCTCGGCCGGGAGCCCCGGTGGCTCATGCGCCAGCCGTTCATGGTCCCCGGCCACTCCACGAGCTTCACCGGGTTCGCCGAACGCCTGACCGTCGGCAGGCGCGCGGAGGAGAACCTGGAACAGATCAAGAAGCTCCTCGTGCACGCGTTCCTGCAAGACCTGCGGGCGGCGTACGGCTCGGGCACGTGGCGGCTGCGGCGTTGGCGGCGCACCGCGTACACGGTGGTGCTGCTGGAGGGGATCACCGAGGAGAACGGCGGCTGGGAACTGCTCCGGCTCGTCAACGACGTGCGCAACGAGTCCACCGAGCACGACCCGGTGCTGTTCGTCGCGACCGCGGCGGAAGTGCCCGACTGGCTGACCGTGAAGGAGACCCTGCCACCGGTGAACCGCCTCGTGGCCGAGGTGGACGACTGGTACCAGAACCTGCCCGCGCGCAGGCAGTCGTTGCGCGGCGACGCCCGGTTCATCACCGTGGGCCTGCCCGGCGCGGCGACCGGGCCCGTGCCCACCGACGAGGACGAGGCGGCGTGGAGGACCTGCGGTGACATCCGACCCCGCCCGGTCGCCGTGCTCGCCCGGCGGTCCTTCATCGTCTCGGTCGTGGCGGCCCTCGCGATCGCCGCGGGCCTGGTGGGCGGTGTGTGGGCGGCGCCGAGGTGGAAGAACGACTGCCTGCCCTCGCCGCGGTCCGGGGTGGCCACGGCGTGGATGGCGGGCTACGGCGGCAAGGAGGAGTGCGTCGGGTACAGCGACAGCGCGGCGCAGGTGTTCGGCGACGACGACCGCCTGCGGAAGGCCCAGCTGGCGGTGTTCGAGTCCAACGCCGACGCCGAGGACCTGCACGAGGAGAAGCCCAGTCGTCCGGTCGTGACGGTCGTCTACTTCTCCGAGTTCACCACGCCCGCGGGCTGGGTGGGCACCGCGGACTCCGTCGCCGAGGAGCTGACCGGCATCCTGGCGCAGCAGCACCTCGTGAACATCAAGAGCGAGCAGTCGGAGCCGCTGCTGCGGGTGGTCGTGGCCAACGGCGGCTACCGCATGGACAGCGCCCGCCGGGTCGCGGACGACTTCCTCGCGCCGCTCTTCGCGGACGATCCGACCGCCATGGGCGTGCTCGGCATGGGCCGGACGGTCGAGGCGACCGAGAGCGCCATCGGCGCGCTGGGCGACCTGGGGATCCCGGTGGTCGCGAACGCGCTGACCGGCGAGGGGTTGACCGCTCGGTCGCCGATGTACTTCCAGCTGGTGGCGGGCAACAAGAAGCAGATCGAGATGGTGAAGGCGTTCGCCGCCGGTCGCAAGATCACCCTCTACCGGCCCGAGGACCTCGCGCAGGACAGCTACCTGGCCTCGCTGGTCAAGGAGATGGGGGACAGCGCCGACGTCGTCACGTGGGAGGAGGGCCAGGTGAGCGGTGTGCGGCCCACGTGCGAGCCGAACCGGATCGCGTTCTTCGCGGGTCGGGAGTCGGAGTTCGGCGGTTTTCTCGACCGCGTCGTGGAGTGCACGCTCGACACCCGGCCCGTCGTCCTGGGTGACGACGCCGTCAGCCGCTTCGTCGCGCAGGGTTCCAACCGGCAGAAGGAGACCTACGCCCGCCAGGCGGTGTCGTACGTGTCCCTCGGCAGCGTCGTCGTCACGGGCAACGAGACCTGCTACCAGGACGGACCGGGCGAGGTCACGGTCCTGTGCCGGATCCTGCGGAGGTTGACGAGCGGGAACGCCGACGACGGCCCGGCGTGGCGCGACTTCGGCGCCGCGCTGCGGGAGAACTCGGCCCCGTGGGTGGGGGAGCGCGTCGGGATCTCCTTCGACGGCGCCGGGTTGTTCGTCCGCGCGGTCGCGGTGAACCAGACGGGCCGCGACCGGCGCGACGCGAGCGGCCTCGCGCCGAACCGCGCGGCGATCGTCCAGGAGATGCGCGAGCTGCCCTGCCCGCAGGGCAAGAAGATCGACAGCGGCAAGTGCTACGACGGCGTGTCGGGCTTGATCGACTTCAGCGCCGACCGCGACGGGCGCTCCCGGCCGATCTCGATCCTGCGGGTCGCCGACATCGGTGACCGCAAGGCCGTGCCGGAGTGCGTGTTCATGGTCCCGAAGTCGCCGGAGTGCCCGAACCCGAACCAGGTCGACGCGCCGCCGCAGTAGGGTTTTCGCCCCGTTCGCGAGGTTTGTGCGCATGTGACCGCGCCCACAAAAGTGGTTTGGACCGGAACTCCCGCGTGCTGTTGACGGGTGTCCGCGCCGGTCCTAGCTTCCCGGAATAGGCAGTAAAGTTTCCTAACTTTTCGGGAGCCGACATGCGCAGAATCCGGGTCGCCGCCTTGGCGATCGCCGCTCTGGTAGCGCCGATGCTGGTGCAGACCGGGGTCGCCGACGCGGCCACCACGGTCTACCAGGGGGAGGGCGGGACGGTCTTCCACGGTGTCGTGGAGTCCAACCACGCGGGCTACACCGGGACCGGTTTCGTCAACTACGACAACGAGGTCGGCTCGTACGTGCAGTGGACCGTCACGGTCGGCGCGGCGGGCAGCACGTCGTTCGCGCTGCGGTACGCCAACGGGACGACGGTGGCGAGGCCGATGACGATCGCGGTCGACGGCGTCACGGCCGGGACGCCGTCGTTCGGCGGCAGCGGGGCGTGGGAGACGTGGACCACCGCGTCCGTGTCCGCGACGCTCACGGCGGGCACGCACACCGTGCGCGCCACGGCGACGACGGCCAACGGCGGCCCGAACGTGGACTCGGTGACGGTCACGGACAACGGCGGCGGGGGTGGCGGTGCCCCGACCGCGGCGGAACTCCTCGCGAAGGTCACCTCGTGCAGCCAGATCTCCAACGGCACCTACCGGACCGACCAGGAGACCGCGCGGTCGATCCCGGTGTGCGGCAAGAACGGCGCCGTGTTCTGGAAGGCCGACATGGACATCGACTGCGACGGCCTGCGGACGACCCAGTGCAACGAGCAGACCGACTGCTGCTTCTACCCGGACACCGCTTTCCACCAGTCGAACGGCCAGCCGCTCAACGCCGCGACCCTGCCCTACGTCGTGGTGCCCAGCCCGAGCTCCACGTGGGACTACCGCAACTTCGGCATCGCGGGCGGCGGTGTGGTCGCGGTGATCTACAACAACCAGGTGACCTACGCCGTGGTCGGTGACACCGGGCCGACCGAGATCATCGGCGAGGCGTCCTACGCGACCGCCGGCAGTCTCGGCATCAACCCCGACCCGAGCAACGGCGGCACCGAGTCCGGTGTCACCTACATCGTGTTCAAGAACTCCACGATCTCCCCGATCGAGGACCACGGCAAGGCGACCACGACCGGCCAGACCCTGGCCCGTCAGTTCATCAACAACAACTAGCCCGTCCGGCCCTGGTCGTCCACAGTGGACGACCAGGGCGGTCGGCTACTCCCTCGTCGTGACGGTGTCCAGCGCCGCCGTCCGCACGTCCGGGTCGCCGTGGCGGCGCAGCGCGCGCAGCAATGACCGCCAGTGCTCCGGCCAGCCCGTGTCCTCCCCGGCGGCCGACGCGATGGCCACGGCGAGCCGCGCCTCCGCGGCACCCCCGTCCGCCAGCGCTTCGGCGATCTCGCGGACGCGGTCCCTCGACACCCGTCGGACCACGTCGTGCAGCCACCCCGACACCTCGGCCGCGGCGCTCTCGGCGAGCACGGGCCGGTCGGCGAGCCGGGCCACCTCGCGCAGCCCGGTCAGGGCGTCGCCGTCCCAGGTGATCGCGGCGACCGCCAGCACGAGCGCCGACCCGCGGTGCTCCGGAGCGTCCGCCAGGTCGGTCGCGAGCTGCCCCGCCGCCGTCCGCAGCGCCGCCGAGTGCCGCTGCTGGGCCACGGTCCGCGCCAGCGCCCCGATCCGCTGCCGGGCGGGCAGGTCGCGGTCGGCCTCCGCGTCCGGACCGTCCCCGGCCGCCAGCAGCCGGGCCGCGGCGACGCGCAGCGGCTCCCCGTCGTCGGCCACGGCGCACACGTCGAGCAGCGCGTGCAGGGCGGGCGACCACGTTGCCGTGGTGTCGAGGTCGGCCACGAGGTCCACCAGCAGGGTCGTGAGCGCCGGGTCCCACCGCGTCCACAGCGGCAGCGTCGAGGCCCGCAGCACCGTCGGGTCCTGGTGCGCCGCGACGACCGAGCGGACCAGCGCGGCGTAGCGGGGCCGGTGGTGCGGCGCGACCGTGAACGGCGACAGGTCGAGCACGGCCCTCGCCACCGCCCGCTCGTCGGACACCGCCTTGGCGAGCAGGTCCCACGCGGCCTCGTCGTCGAGGAACCACTCGGCCGCCGACACCAGCGCGCGCCGCACGTCCCGGTGGCTCAGCGGCCCGTCCCACGCGGACGCCAGCAGCGCCGCCGCGCCCGGCACGCGGTGCTCGGCCAGCAGCCGGATCGCCTCCTTGCGCGCGGTCACCTTGCGGCCGTGCAGCAGCCTGCCCAGCAGGTCGCCGAGCCGGTCCGGCGCGGTGAACCGGGCGCACCGGGTCGCCGCGTACACGGCTACCCGAGCGCGGTCGGTGTCCACGTGGGCCAGCAGGTCCTCCAGCGCGTCGCCCGGCTCGTCGGACCACGCCAGCGCGCCCAGCGCCGCCTCCGCCACCTGCACCTCGGGATCGGTGGTGAAGCGGCGGACGACGTCGACCGTGCCGGGCACCCGGCCGAGGGTGCGCACGGCGTGGGCGCGCTCGAACACCGTGGACCGGCGATCGGTCGCGACGCCGGTCAGTTCGGCCGCGTACGCCTTGACCTGGCGGGGCAGCCACCGGTCGAAGCACCCCTCGAACTGGGGTGAGTACCGCACGTCCCGCTTGAGGAAACGGCCGTGCAGCGGCTTGCCGAGCACGTCGTCGAGCAGGTCGGTGCGCCGGAACGCGATGGCGTTGCGCACCGGCGGCAGCGTGATCGTCGACCGGTCGCCGCGGAACACCCGCTCCACGCGGTCGTTGCGCGTGGCGGGCGGCCGGAGCCACAGCGCGACCGCCTGCCCCACCACGGCGTCGTCCTTCGCCGACCGCGCCCGGTCCAGGAGGTCCTGGAGCGGGGCCATGTCCCACGCCCGCCGCCCCAGCCCGGACGCGAGGGAGAGCAGCAGCCGGAACCTCCCCTTCGCGGCGTCGGTGGAGAGACGGCCGTGCAGGGCGTCGAACACCCGGTGCTCCGCGCCGCGCGGCAGCGCCCGGTCCAAGCCGTGCAGCGGGACCCACGGCACGTGCTGACCCAGCTTCTCCATCCCGGACAGGCCCAGGTCCACCAGCGCGGGCCTCTGGGACACCACGCCTTCACGGATCAGCGCGCCCGCCAGGGTGTTCACCGCGGACTGCGTGCTCCACGAGCAGTCGCGGGCCTGAGCGGCGTCGACCATGAGGGTGAGGAGGAGGTCGCCCTCCTGCGGGCGGAACAGCCAGGCCGGGACCGCGGCGAGCGCGGTCAACGCGGTGGCCCGCACCGGGTCCTGCTCGTTGGGCAGCCTCGTGAGGGTGCCGAGCATCGCGGCGAACGCCTCCGGGTCCCGGCTCCGCGCGGCGGCGCTGATGTACAGCGGGTAGGCCTCGCTCCGCTCCTCCGCGGTGGAGCGCCTGGTGGCCTCGCGCAGGATCGGCGCGGCCTCGTCCCAGGAGAGCCTCGCCGTCACCGCCAGCTGGCGGGAGGGCTCGTCGGTGTTGGCGCGCAACGACAACAGCCTGCGCGCCTCGGCCGCCCGCGCGGCGGTGGGCAGTTCGTCCAACGCCGACAGGGACACGTGCGGCAGGCCGCCGAGAGCGCCGTCGTAGATCGCGGCGCGGCGGGACGGCGGGAGGGCGTGCAGGAACCGCGTTTGCGCGGTGCCGTTGAGGAGGCGGGTCACGCCGATCAGGGTGGCGTCGTCGAGGTCGGTCAACGCGCGCCACAGGGACCGCCGGTCCGGCGCGTAGCCGGTGCGCCGCGGGTCGAGCAGCACCGCTGCCACGCGGTCCGGGGAGTGGCGGGCGAGAACGCCCAGCGCGGAGACCAGGGTCCACGGGAGGGGCGCGTGCGGGACCATCCGCTCGAGCAGCCCCAGCACCCGCTCGGGGTGGGTGAGCGCGGTCGCGGCGATGCCACCGCCCAGCCGGTCCCAGATCCTGGGCCACCACGCGGGGGAGTTCGCGGCGAGTTCCGCGTCGACCAGGTCGAGGAACTCGACGGGGTGGCGCTTGCCGATGACGGCCCAGTTGGCGACCGCGTGGGCGAGTGCGGGCATCGCGGTGGCGACGGCCTCGGTCGAGCACGCCACGAGGACCGCGGCGGCCTCCCGGTCGCCGAAGGCGGCGCGCACGGCGGGGAGGAGGGCGTCGGCCAGCGCGGTGGCCTTGCGGCGGCGGACGCCGTTGTAGAGGGCGCGGCGCAGGGCCGTGGGGAGGTGGGGGAGGCGGTCCAGGAACACCTCGGGCGGGACGCCGAGCCGGATGGCCGCGCCCAGGGCGTGGCGGACGACGGCGGTCTCGGGAGCCTGGAGGCTCCGGGTGATGTGCTCGTGGTTGCCCGCCACGTACGCCAGCTGCACCGCGATCCGCTTGGCGTACTCGTCGCCGACGGCCAGGTCGGCCAGCAGGGCGTCGAGTTCGGGGGTGCCGGTGAGACTCCGGGCGGTCTCGGACAGGAGCTTCTGCCGAGCGCCGAAGGGCAGCGGGTCGAGCGAGCGGAGCAGTCGTCGCGCGGTGGTGGTCACGGACGGTGATTCTGCTGGTGAGGAGCACTGATCGCCAGCCGTTTACCGATCACTAGCCTTTCCCGCCGTGACCAAGACGCGATTCCTCGTCCTGCACGACTACGGCATGGGCGGCGTGTGGTGGTGGATCCACGCCCGGTCGGCGACGGAGGTGGTGGAGACCTTCGCCGACGTGGAGGTCGTGGACGACCCCGCCGCGGTGGAGCGGGCCGGGTCGTGGGAGATCGACGAGGTGGACGTCGACTCGCCGGACATGCCGTCCGGACTGGACGACATGCGGGCCCGGCGGGACGCGATGCGGGCTCTTCCGGGCTTCGGGGCGTTGGTGGGGAAGGACGTGGTGCACCTGAGGCGCGTGTGGGACGAGGAGGACGTTCCCGTGGTGTACCTGATGGAGGTGGGGCCGGACGGGCGGAGGCTCCGCCAGGTGGAGGTGCCGGAAGGCGGCACGGCGGTGAGGTCCGATCCGGACGACTGGGCGTTCAACCCGCCGGTCGTGGACCTCTACGACCCGAAGTGGGTCGAGTGCGAGATCGGGCGGGAGGAGTTCGAGGAGGCCTGGGCGGGCGCGGTTCCGTTGGAGCCGTCGACCTAGGCCGAGCGGGCCGGGCGCCCGTGGGACGCCCGGCCCGTCACACCTACCTGGGACCACCCGCCTTCGCGGGCCTGGCCGCCGCCGTGGTGCCGCCGGTGATCGTGAAGCCCGAGCCCGGCTCGACCAGGATGTTGCCCTGGGCCGAGTTCGTGATGGTCACGTTCGACAGCGTGGCGCTGCCGCGGGCCCCGCTCATGGCGAGGACGCCCGAGCCGTTGTTGGACTTGTCGATCTTCACGTTGCTGATCACGACTCCCGGCATGGTGCCGCCGCCGGTCTTGAACTGGATGCCGTCGTAGGTGGAGTCGGAGATGTCGGTGTCCCGGATGGTGACGCCGGTGATGTCCTTGTTCGCCGCGAACAGCGTGAGCGCGCCGAACTCCTGCGCCTCGCCCCAGAACACGCCGCCGCAGCGGAACAGGGCGTTGTTGGCGATCAACGTCGTGCCCGAGAACGGGAGCGGGTCGTGGTCGGTCGCCAGCATGATGCCGGGGTAGTTCATCGTGTCGTGGACGAGGTTGTTCTCGATGGAGTTGCCGTAGCCGCCGTAGATCGCGATGCCGGTGGCCCGCCACGGGAGCTGGATGGTGTTGTTGACGAAGTGGTTGTCGTGGCCGACGTCGACGTTCTGGTCCTTCACGTACTTGTTGGCCCACACCGCCAGCGCGTCGTCACCCGTGGTGCGGAACGACGAGTTGAACACCTTCGAGTTCCTGGTGCCGTTGGAGAAGTTGATGCCGTCCGCGTAGGTGTCGCGGATGCGCATCCCGCTGAACTCCAGGCCGTCCGCCGGGCCCCACAGGTCGGGGATGTTGTCGTAGTCGCGGCCGACCCAGACACCGACGTTGGCGTGCTCGATCCACACGTTGCTGATCTTCGTGCCGGTGCCGAACCGGCCGTTGAGGCCGACGCCGCCCTCGGCGTTGCCGTCACCGCCGCGGATCCGGCCGGAACCGAAGATGGCGATGTCGGAGATCTGCGTGTTCTTGTCGATGTCGAACCCGAAGTTGCCCTCGTGCGGGTGGTTGATGCCGCCGACCGCGTTCTGCGGCTCGGTCAGCGTGTACAGCTGGGAGTGCCACATGCCCGCGCCGCGGATCGTGACGTTGCTGATGCCCACCTGGTTGAACTGACCCCGGTTCAGCGGGTCGTCGGTGAGGATCTTCTTCTCCTGCCGCCACTGGCCCGCCGGGATCCAGACGCAGCTGATGACGCCGTTCTGGTCGTCCGTCACGGCCCGCTGGATCGCGTCCGTGTCGTCCACCCCGTCGTTGGGAACCGCGCCGTAGGACGTGATCGACGTGCAGCCCACGGGCTGGCTCGCGGCCGGGGCGACCTGTTCGAGGTCGATCAGGTCGAGGATGTAGAACGACGCCGTGTCGCTGGCGTCGCGCTGGAGCTTGAACCTGGTGCCGGGCGGGTAGCTCGCGGACAGCAGCGCGTGCGACTCGTCGAACAGCCGCCGCGCGTCGGCCTGGGGCGTGTTGGTCAGCGCCTCCGGGCCGTCGACGTTGCCGTAGAGCCAGCTGTGCTTCGACGACAGCGTCAGCTTCTGCGCGAACGTGTCGTTGATGTACAGGCTGATCGTGGCGTCGATGCCGCCACCGCCGGGCGCGTCCGGGATGGAGTTGCGCACGACGATCGAGTTGGACTGGTTGGTCGAGGTGAACTCGACGAACTGGCCGGTGCTGTTCAGCCGCACCGACTGGCGGCCCGAGGACTCGGTCGCGAAGTTGGTGTGCCCGAACGTCCGCAGCGCGTCCGCCGTCAGGAGGGTGCCCTGGTAGCGCGCGGCTTCCGCCTCGTACTCGGTGTACGGGACCGCGGCCCCGCGTCCGACCACGATGGACTGCGTGGCGGTGTTGTTGTTCTCGTTGGTCTCCGCCACGGTGTTCGTCGCGTCGGCCGTCGCGGTGATCGTGGCCCCGCCGTTGGTGGCGGTCCACGAGCCGCTGATGGCGACGTTCACGGTCGCCCCGGCCGCGATGGCCCCGGCGTTGGTGTTCAACGTCGTGCCGCCGACGGTCACCCGCGTGACCGTGCCCGCGGCGACCGCGGTGGTGCCGCGGTTGTTCACCGCCACGGTGAACGTGACGGCCGCGCCGACCGCCGGGTTCGACGGGTTGGTGGTGATGCCGGTGACCTGGAGGTCCGGTCCGGGTGCCTGCGCGACCACGAGCGGGGACGCGGCGGTGAACCGGTTGTTGGCGTCGTCCTGCTCGACGACCTTGTTGGTCGGGTCGACCAGTGCCGAGACGGTGTAGCTGCCCATCGGTCGGGTGCCGATGGCCGCCGACACGGTGGCCGACGCGCCCGCGGCGAGCGCGCCCACCGGCGTGCTGCCGACGACCGTGCCCGCCAGGCTGAAGTCCACCGTGGTCGCGGCCGCCGGGGCGGTGCCGTTGTTCTTCACCGTGGCGGACAGGGAGATCGCGCTGGTCTCGTTGGGCGAGGTCGGGGTCCAGGTCGTGCCGGTGACGACCAGGTCGGGGTTCGGCGCGGGGGTGCCGACGACCTGGAACTCCGCCACCTGCGCGCCGGGCGCGCCGGTGTTGGCGGTGAAGCGCAGCCGGACGTCGGCCACGCGGCCGATGACCGGGATGGTCACGGTGTTCTGCGCGCTGGGGTTGAAGACGTAGGTGGACAGGGCCTTGATGGAGCCGAAGGTCGTGCCCGACTGCTCGCGGCCGAGGACCTCCAGGGTCTGGCTGCGGGTGCCCCACGCCTGGTCGGGGTTGAGCTTGAGCACGACCGACGACAGGTCGGCGTTCGCGCCGAGCTTGACGGTCAGGGTGGACTCGAAGCCCGCGGACTCCCAGTAGGTGCTGGTGCTGTCGTCGTTGGCGTTGGCCGCGACGAAGGTGAACGTCGTCGACGACGCCTCGATCGCCTTGCCCCGCGCCAGGTTCGCGCCGCCGGTGTTCTGGCCGGTCCTGGTCACGTGGTTGCTGTCCGAGGACTGGTTGCCCGCCGCGTCGCGGGCGCGGACGAAGTACTCGACCGTGGCGGACGCGGGCTGGGTGTCGGTGAACGTGAGCTGTGTGCCGGGAACGCTGGTGGGCTGGCCGTTCACGTACACGTCGTAGCCGGTCACGCCGACGTTGTCGGTCGAGGCCGTCCAGGTGAGGCGGATCTGGCCCGAGCCCGGCTCGGTGAAGGCGAGGGAGCCGGGGGCGGTGGGCGGCGTCGGGTCGCTCGGGCCCTGGCCGGACCTGGTGACGTGGTTGCTGTCGGACGACTGGTTGCCCGCGGCGTCCTTCGCCCGGACGAAGTACTCGACCGTGGTGGACTGCGGTTGGGTGTCGGTGTAGGTGAGGACCGAGCCCGCCACCGAGCCGCGGAGCTGGCCGTTGGCGTACACGTCGTAGCCGGTGACGCCGACGTTGTCGGTCGAGGCGGTCCAGGTGAGCTTGACCTGGCCGGCCGCGGGCTCGGTGAACGCCAGCGAGCCGGGCGCGGTCGGGGCCTGCACGTCACCGCTCGTCGGGCCGTAGACCTCGACCTCGGAGAGCTGGCCGCCGGGCTGGACGGTGTTCGCGGTGATGGCCACGCGCACGTAGCGGGTGCTGGTGGCGGTGAAGGTCACGGTCACCGAGTTGCCGTTGGCGGGCGCGAAGTTGTACTGCGCCGAGGTCGCCAGGTCGGTGAACGAGCTGCCGTTCGCACTGCCCTGCACGGCCAGGGTTTGAGTGCGTGAACCCCAGCTCGCGGGCAGTTTCAGGACGACCCGGTTCACGCTCGCCGCCGCGCCCAGGTCCACTTGGAGCCACTGCGGGAACGCGTTGTTGTTGCTCTCCCAGTAGGAGTTCTGGTCGCCGTCGTTGCCATTGCTCGCGGGGTAGCCCGCCTGGGAACTGCTGGCGGAGAGCGTCTTGCCCTGCGCGAGGTTGCCCGACGAGCCGGTCGCGCCGTGGACCTGCACCTCGGAGAGCTGCGCCGCGGGCCAGCCGGTGTTCGCGGTGACGTCCACGCGGACGTACCGGACGGTGGCCGCGGTGAACGTGATGGAGGCGGTGTTGGCCGTCGCGGGGTCGAAGGCGCGGGCGGCGCTCGCCGACAGGGCGGTGAAGGAGGAACCGTTGGCGCTGCCCTGGACGCTCAAGGTCTGGCTGCGCGCCTCCCAGCCCGAGGGGAGCTTGAGGATCACCTGGTCGACGGGCGTGGCGGCCCCGAGGTCCACCTGCACCCACTGCGGGAAGGCGTTGCTCGGGCCCTCCCAGTAGGAGCTCTGGTTGCCGTCGGTGACGTTCGACGCGGGCTGGTTGCCGTTGGCCGCGCTGGCCGTGACGGGCTTGCCGGCGGCGAGGTTGGGACCGCCCGCGGCGAGGGCGGTGGGAGGGGACATACCGAGGGCGATGAGGCCGACCGCGAGCAAACCGCTGGTCAGCCGCCTGCTGAGCAGATTCATGGGCGTACTTCGTCTCTGTCGAAACGGCAGGGGGAGAAGAGGCGCGGGCAGGGGAGGTCGCGCGAGGACGTCGTGGAGAGGGTCACGCCATCGTTGGCCTCCTCGTTCACGGAACGGTGACCAGGATGCAACATGGCGTGAACTGAACGCAATAACTTGACTGATTGACGTAAGAATCCGACTGCGAGCGAGATGGCCGCGCTGAAGATCGACGAGGCCGCGTGTCGGCTTCGTCGCTTTTGTCGGAGGTAGGTGCGTCAGGCAGGCACAGACGACCGCGCGGCGGGACTCCGGGCCGACAGGCCCGTCGTCACCGCCGCGGTGGAGGTCGGATTCGTGCTCGCGAGAGTCCTTAGGCGGGGTCGCCGGTGTGGTTCAGCAGGACGCGGCTGAGGACGAAGGTGGTGACGCCCGCGAGGACGACCGTGAGGAGCCCTACCCGGAGGCTGGTGAGGTCGGCGATGAAGCCGACCAGTGGCGGTGACAGGAGGAAACCGACGCGCAGCAGCCAGCTGACCACGGTGAGGCCCAGGCCGTTCGGGAGGCCCGGCAGCTCGTCCGCCGTGTGCATGGCCGCTGGGACGAGGGTGGCGACTCCCAGGCCCGCCAAGGCGAAGCCCGCCAGCGCGGTGCCGACCGTCGGGACCGCCAAGGCCAGGCCCATGCCGACGGCGGCCAGCGCGCCGCCGGTGCGGACGACCGTGCGTTGGCCGAAGCGGTCCACGGCCCGGTCGCCGGTGAGGCGTCCGATGGTCATCGCTCCTTGCAGGGCGACGAACGCGAGACCCGCCGTGGCGGCGCTGGTGCGCAGGTCGCCGCTGAGGTAGATGGCGCCCCACGACGCGCCCGCGTCCTCGACGAGCGCGCCGCACGCGGCGAGCACGCCCAGCGCCGCCAGCATCTTGACGGCGGTCGCGGTGAACGTGCGGCGGCTCGTCGTGGACGTCGTGGCGGGCTCGGTGCGTTCGGCGTCCTCCGGGCCCGCCAGCAGGAAGCGGTACGCCACCAGGGCGACGAGGCTGAAGAGGGCCGCGGAGAATCCCAAGTGGACGGTGAGGGAGATGTTCAGCCCGGCCGCCGCCGCGCCCATGAGGCCGCCGAGGACCGCGCCGATGCTCCACACGCCGTGGAACGAGTTCACGATGGAGCGGCCGTAGAGGCGTTGCACGCGCAGGCCGTGGGCGTTCTGGGCCACGTCGACCACCGCGTCCAGCGCGCCCACGACGAAGAGGATCGCGCCCAGCGCCACCCAGTTCGGGGCGAGCGGGATGAGCAGGGTGGTGGCGGCCAGCAGGACGATGCCCAACGCGGCGACCCTGGACGAGCGGAAGCGGCGGATCGCGAGCGAGGCGAGCAGACCCGCGACCAGTGCTCCCAGGGGGAAGCCCGCGAGCGCGGCGCCCAGGACGGTGTTGCTCAGGCCCAGGCTCGACTTGATCTCGGGGTACCGGGGGACGACGTTCGCGAAGAGCGCGCCGTTGGTGAGGAACAGGGCGGCCACGGCGGCGCGGGCCGCGCGGGTCGGGGCTGTGGGTGTCGCGATCGTCATGGTGGTCCCGTCGAGGTCAGGGCAGGAAGCGGTGCAGGGCGGCGCGGATCTGGGCGGGGGTCATGGGATCGGTCGACAGCGCGCTGTGCAGCACGAGGCCTTCGATCAGGGCGTCGATCTCGCGGGCGGTGGTGGGGTCGAAGTGGCGTTCCAGCGCTTGGCGGCTGCGGCGCATCCACGCCTGCGTCACCGTGCGGAGCGCGGGCGTGCGGGCCGCGGCGACGTAGAGCTCGACGCTGAGCACCAGGTCGGGGCTCGCGCCCAGGAGGTCGGCGGAGATGTGCTCGGCCACCGAGTCGATCGCGGCCTCGCGGTCGGGCGCGGCGCGCATGCGCTCCTCGAAGACCCTGGCGATGGAGTCGCCGTGCCGGGTGAACGCCTCGGCCAGCAGGTCGTCCAACGAGGTGAAGTGGTAGGTCGTCGACCCCAGGGGGACGTCCGCCGCGCGCGCCACCGAGCGGTGCGAGACGCCCGCCACGCCGTGGTCGGCGATGATGCCCAGGGTGGCCTCGATGAGCCGATCCCGGCGGTCCGGGTCGTGCCGTCGGGCGCGGCGGGGTGTGGCCTCCATGTGTACGAGCGTACATAACGATGGCCGGAAATCTCGACTTCTTGCCCGATCCTCTCGACGGGGAGCCGCCTCGGGCGTGGCGGTGGTGCACTGGGGGCATGAGCCTGGACGAGCTGCGCGACCTGCTGGAGCGGCACTGGCGTCCCGGCGGCGCCACCGCCCTCGCGGACGTGCGGATCTGCCGGGGAGGGACCGGGGCCTCGGTGCTGTCCGGCGCGGTGCTGGCGGTCGTGGTCGAGGGGGAGAAGCGGATCGCGCTGGACGACCGCGTCCACGACTACGGCACGGGGCAGTACCTCATCGCGTCGGCGGACCTGCCGGTCGCGGGGCACTTCGTCGACGCAGGGCCCACGCTCGGCTTCGGCCTGACGCTGCGGCCCGCGGCGATCGCGGAACTGGTGGTGCGGGGTGAGGTCCGGGACGTGCCGCCCGCCGTGCGGACCGCGGTCAGCGCCGTGCCGGACGACCTGCTCGACGCGATCGTCCGGCTGCTGCGGCTGCTCGACCGGCCGCGGGACCGGAAGGCGCTGGCCCCGCTGTACCGGCGGGAGATCCTCTGGCGGCTGCTCACCGGTGAGCAGAGCGACCTCGTGCGGGCGATCGGGTTGGCGGACAACGGTCTCGCGCACATCCGGCGGGCGGTGCGGTGGATCCGGGAGAACTACGCCGAGCCGTTCCGGATCGAGGACGTGGCCCGGTTGTCGGGGATGAGCGTGTCCGCGTTCCACCGGAACTTCCAGGCCGTCACGGCGATGACGCCGATCGGGTTCCGCACGCAGCTGCGGTTGTCGGCGGCGCGGCTGCTGCTGGCCGACCGGTCCGACGACGTCACCGGGATCGGGCTGCGCGTCGGGTACGACAGCCCGTCCCAGTTCAGCCGCGACTACCGCCGCCGGTTCGGCGCCCCGCCCAGCGTCGACGGGGCGCGGCTGCGGGCGGGCGAGGTCGGCTAGAGGGTCGCGCGGTGGGCGCGGTTCGCGGCCACGAGGCCGTCGAGCGCGTTCCGGGTGCGGACCAGGTCCTCGATGTGGCGGGACAGGCGGTCGCGCTCCTCCATCAGCCGGTCGAGCGCGGCGTCGGAGTTGTCCTCGCTCGGCGACTCCGCGCAGGGCAGCACCTCGGCGATGGTGCGGCTGGACAGGCCCGCGGCGTACAGGTTCTGGATGAACGCCACCCGGTCGACCTCGTCGTCGGTGTAGTGCCGCTGCCCGCTCTCGCTGCGGGTGCTGGAGAGCAGGCCCTGCTCCTCGTAGTAGCGCAGCGACCGGATGCTGACCCCGGTGCGCGCCGCCAAGTCCCCGATGCGCATCCGCGCTCCTCCCGTGTGACCCGAGGCACAAGACGTTGCCCCTGACATGGATGTGAGGTTTTAGCGTAGCGGCTCCACCCCACGAAGGAGTCCTGACGTGACAACGCTCTTCGACCGCCACCGCCTCGGCGACCTGGTGCTGCCCAACCGGGTGGTGATGGCCCCGATGACCAGGGTCCGGGCCGCCGCCGGTGGTCTGGCGACGCCGTCGATGGCCACGTACTACGCCCAGCGGGCGACGGCCGGGCTGATCGTGACCGAGGGGGTGCAGCCCAGCCTGGTCGGGCAGTCCAATCCGGGCACGCCGGGGCTGCACACCGACGAGCAGGTCGCCTCGTGGCGGCCGGTGACCGCGGCCGTGCACGCCAACGGCGGGCGCGTGTTCGCCCAGCTCATGCACGGCGGCCGGGTCTCGCACCCCGACACCACCGGGTCGACGCCGGTCGGACCGTCCGCGGTGCCCGCCGTCGGCGACGTGTTCACCCCGACCGGACCGCAGGCCGCTCCGGTGCCGCGCGCCCTGGACACCGCCGAGGTGCCCGAGCACGCGCTGTCGTACGCCGAGGCGGCCCGGCGGGCGGTCGACGCGGGCTTCGACGGCGTGGAACTGCACGGCGCCAACGGTTACCTGATCTCGCAGTTCCTGTCGTCGAACGCGAACCTGCGCACGGACCGCTACGGCGGCCCGGTGGCCAACCGGATCCGGTTCGCCGTGGAAGCCGTGGCGGCGACCGTCGACGCCGTCGGCGGGGCCAGGACCGGCATCCGGCTCTCGCCGGGCGCGACGATCTGGGGCGTCGAGGACGCCGACGTCCCCGAGCTGTACGCCGCCCTGCTGACCGAGCTGGCCCGGCTGGAGGTGGCTTACGTGCACCTGGAGGCCACCACCGACGAGGAGGTGCTGGTCGGCCTGCGGAAGGCGTGGCCGGGCACGCTCGTCGTGAACCCGGTGCCGCCCATGGGACCGAAGCAGACCGGGCGGGACGACGCCGACCACTGGCTCGGGCTGGGCGCCGACCTGATCAGCTTCGGCCGCGCGTTCATCGCCAACCCGGACCTGGTCGAGCGGCTGCGCAACGCGCTCCCGATCGCGCCGGTCGACGAGTCGACCTACTACCAGGGCGGCGACGCGGGGTACCTGACGTACGCGGCGCACCAGTACGCGAGCTGAGTCCGAAGAGGATCGGGCAACCGGGCGGCACGATGCTGCTAGCCCGGTCGCCCGCCGCGCGGTTCCCTTGAGGGGTAGGGAAAATCGCCTCCGAGGGAGCAGCATGAGGTACCGCACGCTGGGCCGGACCGGGATCCGGGTCAGCTCGTACTGCCTGGGCACGATGATGTTCGGAGCCATGGGCAACCGCGACCACGACGACGCCGTCCGGATCGTCCACCGGGCGCTGGACGCCGGGATCAACTTCGTGGACACCGCCGACGTGTACTCCGACGGCGAGTCCGAGGAGATCGTCGGCAAGGCGCTCCAGAGCCGCCGCGACGACGTGGTGCTCGCGAGCAAGGCGCACTACCCGATGGGCGACGACCCCAACCGGCGCGGCAACTCGCGGCGCTGGATCACCACCGCCGTCGAGAACTCGTTGCGGCGCTTGAAGACCGACCACCTCGACCTGTACCAGGTCCACCGTCCCGATCCGACGGTGGACGTCGAGGAGACCCTGTCCGTCCTGTCCGACCTGGTGCGCGCGGGCAAGGTCAGGGCGATCGGCTCGTCGTGCTTCCCGGCCGCGGAGGTCGTCGAGGCGCAGTGGGCCGCCGAACGGCGGGGCCTCGAACGGTTCCGGACCGAGCAGCCGCCGTACTCGATCCTCAACCGGAGCGCCGAACGCGACGTGCTGCCGGTGGCACAGCGCTACGGGATGGGCGTGCTGGTGTGGAGCCCGCTGGGTCAAGGGCTGCTCACCGACCGGTTCCGCACCGGCGGGCAGGCCGACACCTACCGCTCGGGCTGGATGCCGGGGCACTTCGGCGACGAGCGCAAGCTCCACGTGGTGGAGCGGCTGGTCCCGCTCGCGGACGGGGCGGGCCTGTCCCTGACCCACCTCGCGATGGCGTTCGCGACCACCCACCCCGGCGTCACGTCGGCGATCATCGGGCCGCGCACGGCGGAGCAGCTGGACGACCTGCTTGCCGGCGCCGACGTGACCCTGGACGACGAGGTCCTCGACCGGATCGACGAGATCGCGCCGCCCGGAACCGACGCGGGGCCCAACGACGTGGCGTACGTGCCACCCGCCCTGTCGGAGGTCGGCCAGCGCCGCCTTCCGGTGGGCGAGCGCTCGGCGGCCTGAATAAATCCGTTGGCACGACAGCGGAAATCGGGTTAGGTCCGCCCCATGGCCCAGCTCGAAGGCACCTGTGACCCCCGGTTCGACGCAGTGCGGGACGCCCTGGCGGCGTCGCTCGACAACGACGACGTCGGGGCGTCCGCCGCGGTGTTCCTGCGCGGCGAGCCGGTGGTCGACCTCTGGGGCGGGTACGCCGACGAGGCGCGCACCCGGCCGTGGGAGCGGGACACGATCACCGCCGTCTTCTCCACCACGAAGACGATGACCGCGCTGTGCGCGTTGATCCTCGCCGACCGCGGCGAGCTCGACCTGGACGCGCCCGTGGCGCGGTACTGGCCGGAGTTCGCCGCCGCGGGCAAGGAGGGCGTGCTGGTCCGGCACGTGCTCGGGCACACGGCGGGGTTGCCGACGTGGGAGAAGCCGTTGACCGTCGAGCAGCTCTACGACTGGCCGACCGCGACAGGGCTGCTCGCGGAACAGGCTCCGAGCACGGAACCGGGGGTGGTGGGCGCGTACCACGGCGTCACCCAGGGGTTCCTGATCGGAGAGGTGGTGCGCCGGGTGACGGGCCGCGGCCTCGGCCGGTTCTTCGCCGAGGAGGTGGCGGGGCCGTTGGGCGCGGACTTCCACATCGGTCTGGCCGCCGAGCACGACCACCGGGTCGCCCCGATCATCCCGGCGACGACCACCGTGCCGGAGCTGGAGGCCCGCGGCCCCGGCAACCCGCACATCCCGGCGGACACGGTGAACACCGAGGCGTGGCGACGCGCGGACATCCCGTCCGCGGGCGGTTTCGGCAACGCGCGCTCGGTCGCCGCCGTGCAGGCGGTGCTCGCGTCGGGCGGTGAGGTCGGCGGCGTCCGCCTGCTGTCGGCCGCCGGGTGCGAACGGGCGTTGGAGGAGCAGTTCTCCGGGGAGGACCAGGTGCTGGGAGCCCCGGTCCGCTACGGCATGGGCTACGCCCTGCGGGGCCGGGTGTGCTCGTGGGGCGGGTGGGGCGGCTCGGTCGTCACGGCCGACCTCGACACCGGCCTCACGGTGGCGTACGTGATGAACCGGATGCTCGAACAGGGCCCGATGGGCGACGACCGCGGCCTGAGCGTGGTCATGGCCGCGTACAGCGGGGTATGAGCCGCTCGCCTCATCGCGAGCCGACCTCCTGTGACGCCTTGGTCCACGTGCGGGCCTGGTCGGTCAGGGTGATGCCGAGGCCTGGACGGGTGGGGACGTGCATGCGGCCCTCGCTGGTGTGCAGGCGTTCGGTGAACAGGGGTTCGAGCCAGTCGAAGTGCTCGACCCACGGTTCGTGCGGGTAGGCCGCCGCCAGGTGCAGGTGGATCTCCATGGCGAAGTGGGGAGCCAGTTGCAGGTGGTGGTGGTCGGCCAGCGCGGCGAGTTTCAGGAACTGCGTGATGCCGCCGATGCGCGGGGCGTCGGGCTGGATGACGTCGGCGCCCCGGTCGCGGATGAAGGGCCAGTGCTCGGCCACCGACGCCAGCATCTCGCCGGTCGCGATCGGCGTGTCCAGGGTCGCCGCGAGCGCCGCGTGGCCCTCGGTGTCGTAGGCGTCGAGGGGTTCCTCGATCCAGGTCAGGTCGAACTCCTCCAACGCCCGCCCCATCCGCTGGGCGGTCGGCCGGTCCCACTGCTGGTTCGCGTCGACCATCAGCGGCACGTCCGGGCCCAGGTGCTCGCGCACGGCCGCGACCCGCTTGAGGTCGAACCCGCGTTCGGGGTGGCCGACCTTGATCTTGATGCCGCCGATGCCGTTCGCCAGTGTCGCCGTCGCGTTCTCCAGCACCTGCTCGGTCGACTCGTGCAGGAAACCGCCAGAGGTGTTGTAGCAGCGCACCGAATCGCGGTGCGCGCCGAGCAACTTCGCCAACGGCAGCCCCGCCCGCCGGGCCTTGAGGTCCCACAGGGCGATGTCGAACGCCGCCACGGCCTGGGTCGCGAGCCCACTGCGCCCTACCGACGCACCCGCCCACACGAGCTTCGTCCACAGCCGGGCGATGTCGTTGGGGTCCTCACCGAGCAACGCCGGGGCGATCTCCACCGCGTGCGCGTACAGGCCGGGTCCGCCCGCGCGCTTGGCGTAGCTGAACCCGACGCCCTCGTGCCCGTCGGCGGTGGCCAGCTCGACGAACAGGAACGCGACCTCCGTCATCGGGCGCTGGCGGCCGGTGAGGACCTTCGCGTCGCTGATCGGGGTGGCCAGGGGCAGGTAGACGGAGGAGAGCCGCATCCAGGTGAGCTGATCAGCCATGCCTCCACCCTGGCGGGTCACCACGCCGACCGCCAGCACTTGCCGAACCGGCAAACTTCCGTGCCTTTTCGGCGAACTGGTCGCACGATGGCCGTGGAGGTGGTGGAGATGGAGCAGGACGTGTTCACAGCGGAGATGGAAGCCCTCGTGTGCGAGATCGTGCTCGGCGACCGGCGGCACGGGCTGTGACCCGGCTACGGCGTCGGCGGGCAGACCAGGTGGTGCAGGCCGAGCGGGGGAGCGGGAGGTAGGGGAGCGGCGTCGGTGGCGCGGAACGCCTGGAGCATCAGGGACACGAGCCTGCGGGAGGCCGCCACGGCGGTTTCCGGGGTGTCGGCCACGATGCCGCTGTTGGCCATGAGCAGCAGCGTGATGTCGTGGAAGGTGAAGTCCGCGCGGAGTGCGCCCGCCTCCTTGGCGCGGCGGGTGAGTTCGCCGAAGCCCTCCTCGGCTCGGGCGCGCAGCCGGTCGAACCCGACGGCGTCCGGGAAGGTCGACACGAACGCGCCCGTGAAGCCCTTGTCCACGGCCTGCATGGCGCACACGCGTTCCAGGACCGTGCGGAACGCCCGCCACGGGTCCGGGTCGGCCAGGCCGTCCTCGACCACCGACGCGCACTCCTCGATCTGGCCCGCGAACGCCTCCGCCACCAGCGACTCCTTGGTGGGGAACCGGCGGTAGAGCGTGGCCACGCCGACACCGGAGCGGCGGGCGATGTCGGTCATCGTCACGTCCAGGCCCGCGTCGGCGAACAGCTCGCGCGCGGCCTCGACGATGCGGGTCCGGTTGTGCTGGGCGTCGACGCGCAGCGCCTCGGCGGCGGGCATCCGAGAGGAGTCGGTCGGCATGCCTCTCACTTTAGCTCAAGTGGAGGACCCCCTCCGTTTGTCGTGTTAGCGTGGCGAACAAGTGGAGGGCATCCTCCACTTGTCCCGGAGGAGTGCCGTGAACGAGATGCGCGTGGCCCAGTTCGACCGCTACGGACCGCCGGAGGTGCTGTACGCGACGACCGCGCCGCTGCCGGTCGTCCGGCCGGGGGAGGCGCTGGTGCGGGTCCACGGCGCGAGCGTCAACGGCGGCGAGTTGACGATGCGCGCGGGCAAGCTGCGCTTCCTGCTCAACCGCCGTTTCCCGAAGCGGATCGGCATCGACTTCGCGGGCGAGGTCGTCACCGCCGCCGAGGGCGTCGCGGGCCCGAAGGTCGGCGACCACGTGTGGGGCATGGTGAACAAGTGGCGCGGCGGCGCGATCGCCGAGTACGTCGCCGTCGCGCCCCGCACCCTGTCGCGCAGCCCCAAGGGCGTCGACCTGGTGGAGGCGGCGTCGTTGCCGGTCGGCACGACCGCGATCACCGCCCTGCGCGACCACGCCCACCTGAAGAGGGGTGAAAGGCTGCTCGTGCGCGGTGCAGCGGGCGGGGTCGGCAGCATCGCTGTCCAGTTGGGTCACTGGATGGGCGCTCACGTGACCGGGCTCGCCGCGGCCGGGAACCTCGACCTGGTCCGGGATCTGGGCGCCGACGAGGTTTTCGACTACCGCACCACGGGCCCGGCCGACCTCGGCGAGTTCGACGTCATCCTGGACAGTGCGGGCACCGACCTCCGCGCGTACCGCCGCCTGCTGGCGCCCGGCGGCCGCATGGTCGCGATCACCGTCAGCTCGCCCGCCGACGCCGCGTACCTGCTCGCGTCCGCGGTGTTCGGGTCGCGCCGGATCCGGTTCTTCGCGGGCAACCCGACGAACGCGCTGTTCGCCGAGTTGACCGGCTACGTCGAGAGCGGCGCGATCCGGCCGGTCGTCGACACGGTCCACGAGCTGGGCGACATCGCCGAGGCGCACCGCGCGCTGGAACGCGGCGGCGTGCGCGGCAAGCACGTGATCCGGCTGGCGAATGCTTGACTATTTCCATGAGTGAGTCAATCATTTAGCTGAGCGGCTCAAGCATCGGACCGAGGAGTGATCATGGTGGAAGTGCACGGCGGACTCGCGGTCGAACGCGCGTCGGTGCTGGTCGACGGCCGGGAGCGCACGGTCACCGTGGTCCGCCCCGCGCAGACCCCGCGGCACGCGCCGGTCGTGCTCGTCTTCCACGGCTCCAACCAGAACGGCGCGACGATCCGCCGGTTCGCGGGCGGCATGTTCGACCGCTTCGCCGAGCGCGGCGCCGTTGTCGCCTACCTGGACGGCCACAAGAGGAACTGGAACGACGCGCGGATCTCCTCCGCCTTCGCGGCCCGCACGGAGGGGTTCGACGACGTCGCGTTCACCCGTGCGGTGATCGACTTCCTGGGAGACGACGTCGACACCGGGCGCGTCCACGTGATCGGCTACTCGGCGGGCGGCTCCATGGTGATCCGCCTGGTCCACGAGATGCCCGAACGACTGGCGGGCGCGGGGATCATCGCGGCCACGCTGCCCGTGCCGGAGAACTTCCTGACCTTCACCGCCCCGGTCGTCCCGCTGCCCGTCGTCCTGTTCCACGGCACCGAGGACCGGCTGGTGCCCTACGACGGCGGCATGACCAGCCTGTGGGGGTTCCGCCCGCGCGGCCTCGGCGTCTCCGCCCGGCGGACCGCCGAGCACTTCGCCGAGCGCAACGGCATCACCGCCCCGCCCACGTCCGGGGAGACCGGCCGGGACGGCAAGACCGTCGTGGAGCGCACGGAGTACCGGCAGGACGGCCGCCCGCCGGTCGTGCTCCACACGGTCCACGGCGGCGGCCACGTCGTCCCCGGCTCGACCGCGGCGCCCTTCGTCATGGGCCGCTCCACCCGGAGCCTCGTCGCGGAGGAGGCGCTGGGCGAGGTCTTCGGGCTGTGATGCTACGCCAACAGGAGCAACGCGATACTCTCCCCGGATGACGTCACGTGCACGGCCCGCCAGGTGAGCGCCCGCTTCCAGGAGTTGGACTGGCGGCCGACGCCGCTGGGTGAGCTGGTCCTCCGCCGTCGCCGCGATCCCTTGGACGGCAAGGACATCTACGAGATCAAGCTCGGCGGCGAGTTCCTCATGTCGAGCCTGTTCACCGTCGCCGAGGAGGAGCTGTCCCGGCTGGCGCTCGCCGAGCTCACCGGCCCGGACCTCGACGTGGTCGTCGGCGGGCTCGGCCTCGGCTACACCGCGCTCACCGTGCTGGACGACGCGAACGTGCGCTCGCTGGTCGTGATCGACGCGTTGGGCGAGGTCATCGAGTGGCACCAGCGGGGGCTCATCCCGGCGGGCGAGACGCTCGGCGCGGACCCCCGGTGCTCCTTGGTGCGGGGCGACTTCTTCGCCCTCATGCGCTCGCCGGAAGGCCTGGACGGGGGTCGCCTCTTCCACGCCGTCGTGGTCGACATCGACCACTCGCCCCGGCACCTGCTGCACCCCGACAACGCCGACTTCTACGAACTGCCCGGCCTCCACCGGATCGCCGCGCACCTGCACCCCGGTGGCGTGTTCGCCCTGTGGTCCAACGACCCGCCGGACGCCGACTTCACCGCGCTGCTCGAGCAGGCGTTCGTGGACGTGCGGGCGGAGGTCGTGAGCTTCGCGAACCCGTTGCAGGACCGCGAAGCCACGAACACCGTCTACCTGGGGAAGACCCCGGCCTAGGTCACGTCCTCCGCGCCTCCGCCAGGTCTTCCGCCGTGTACCAGCCCTCGGCCTCGTCGACGTCGAGGGACTGGACCGCGCACAGCACGGCGGGCGCGTCCTTCACCTGCCAGACCCGGTTCGTGTAGCGCGGGAAGACGACGCCGTACGGACCGTAGTCGGCGAGGCCCACGATGCCGATCGCGGCGTAGACGCCGAAGGGCGCCGCGGGGTTCTTCTTCCGGACGATGTCGGTCTCGGTGCGCAACGCCGTCTGGCAGGTGCCCACGCCCTCGTGGTCGGTGCGGTGGGTGACCCAGTCGCCGGGGTTGAGCAGCAGGACTTTGAGGTCGGCGGGCAGGAGTTGCTTGCTGTTGACCCGCTGCCTGCCGGGCGGAAGGGCCGGGGTGGGCGCGGGCGTCGGGGTGGGGGCGAACAGGCTCGCCAGGAGGTCGGCGAGGCCCGTCGAGACCCGTAACCGGGTGTCCGCCATCAAGTCCTGCCACGCCGGGTGGAACTCGGCGGGCAGGACGGGGAACCGCACCTGGAGCACGTGGACCTGCTGGAAGGTGATCGTGCTGAACCGGACCCGGCCGCGGACGGTCCGCCGGATCACCCGACGGCCCACGAAGAACAGCATGGACGTCATTTCCCGGCCCACCCGTTCTCGGAGATCTCGGCGAAGGCCTCGTCGACGTCGGCCGCCAGCCACTTGGCCAGCTCGGCCTTGGTGACGCCCGCCAGGTCGGGGTCCGTGGCGAGGCGCTCGCGCAGGTCCTTCTCCAGGCCGGCGAGCACGGCCTTGGCCAGGTCCTCGCTCTTCGGCAGCGCCGCGCGGAACTCCCGCGCCTCCTTGCCCTCCGGCGGGGCCGTCCCGGTCTTGGCCGGGACGGCCTCCACCGCCTTCGTGCTCTTGGTGGTCGGGACCACCGGGTTCTTCTCCTCCACGCGCTGCTGCTCCTCGGTCGGCGACAAGGTGACACCCGTCGTCTCTCCAAGGTCATCCGGCGCGTTACCCCGCCGCCCGCGGCTGTACCCGTTCGGCGCAGAGGGTCAACTCGTGTGGTGCACCTCCGGCAGCCCGTAGACCGGCGTGGGAATGCCTTCGTACCGGGCTTTCAGCTGCAACGCCAGGTACAGCGAGTAGTGCCGCGACTGGTGCAGGTTGCCGCCGTGGAACCACAGCGCCTCCTGCCGGGTCGGCTTCCACATGTTGCGCTGCTCGCCCTCCCACGGGCCTGGGTCCTTGGTCGTGGCCGACCCGAGCCCCCACACCTTGCCGACCTCGTCCGCGACCTCCTGGGAGATCAGGTCGGCCGCCCAGCCGTTCATCGACCCGAACCCGGTGGCGTACACGACCAGGTCCGCGGGCAGTTCCTCGCCGGTGGACAGCACCACGGAGTCCTCGGTCAGCCGCGCGACCTCCACGCCCGACCGGAGCTTGATGTCGCCGCTGGCCACCAGGTCGGACGCGCCCACGTCGATGTAGTAGCCGGAGCCCCGCCGCAGGTACTTCATGAACAGCCCGGAGTCGTCGTCGCCGTAGTCCAGCAGGAACCCGGCCGCCTCCAGCCGCGCGTAGAAGTCCGCGTCCACCTTGCGGATCTCGTCGTACACCGGGATCTGGAACTCGTGCATGATCCGGTACGGCAGCGACGCGAACGTCAGGTCCGCCTTCTGCGTGGTCATGCCCGCGGCGACGGCCTCCTCCGAGTACAGGCCGCCCAGCGCGATCCGCATCAGCGAGTCGGACCGCACGATGTGCGTCGACGTCCGCTGCACCATCGTGACGTCGACGTCGTTCTCCCACAGCGCGGCGCAGATGTCGTGCGCGGAGTTGTTCGACCCGATCACGACGGCCCGCTTGCCCGCGTACGCGTCGGGTCCGGGGTGCCGCGACGAGTGGTGCTGGTCGCCGCGGAACACGTCCGCGCCCTCGAACACCGGCACGTTCGCCTTGCCGGACATGCCGGTCGCGAGCACGAGTTCCTTGGGGCGCAACGTGATCTCTTCGCCGTCGCGGCGGACCACGACCGTCCACTCGTGCGTCTCGGCGTCGTAGGACGCCCGCACCGCCTCGGTCGACGCCCAGTAGTTCAGCTCCATGACCTTCGTGTACATCTCCAGCCAGTCGCCGATCTTGTCCTTCGGCGCGAACACCGGCCAGTTCTTCGGGAAGTCCAAGTAGGGCAGGTGGTCGTACCAGACCGGGTCGTGCAGGCAGAGCGACTTGTACCGGCTGCGCCACTGGTCGCCCGCGCGGGCGCTGCGCTCGATCACGATCGTCGGCACGCCGAGCTGCCGCAGTCGCGCCCCCAACGCGATCCCGCCCTGCCCGCCGCCGATGACGAGCGTGTGCGGCTGTGTCGTGTGGCCCAGGTCCTCGGTCTCCTGGCGGCGCTGCTCCAGCCACGTCTTGCGGTCCGGGTGCGCGCCGTGCTCCGCGCCCTTGGGCCGCCTGCCGTTCAACGGCTCCTCGTGGCCGATCAGCTCGTTCATCGTGGTCAGCAACGTCCACGCCAGCCCGCCGCGCAGCCGCACCAGCCCGACGCAGCGGCCGACGGCGGTGTCGAACGCGATCCACGACTCGACCACGCCGTCGCCCCCGGTCGCCCCGCCGAGGTCGTCGGCGATGCGGAACGCGTGCGGCCGCACCCGTTCCAGGGTCTCGGCGAGCATGTCCCGCACGCCGTCGCGGCCCTCGACGGTGACGATGTTCCAGGTGAACGCGACCAGGTCGCGCCAGTAGCACTCCTCGGCGAACAGCGCGGTCACGGCGTCGGGGTCGCCGGTCGCGAGCGCCGATTCGAAGTCGGCGAGCCACGTGGTGACCGTGGTCGCCGCGTCGGTCTGGGACAGGGTCTCGGTCATGAGGCGACTCCGGTTTCTCGAGGCGGACTGGGGAGTGCCCGGAGACGCCGCACGGCCGGGGCCGTGGACGCGGGCAGGAGTTGGTCGGGGGAGGACGGGTAGGAGACGGCGACGTCGACCCAGTCGGCGAAGCGGTACGGCCGGTGCAGCAGCATCCCGCCGAGGTGCCTGCGCAGCCGGGACACCTCGGCGCGCACCGCGAGCACGTGGTCGGGTGAGCCGAACAGGTCCGCCGACAGCTCCGCGCCACCGCGGCCGTTCGGCGCGAGAGCCAGCAGCAGCACCAGTTCCGCGTGCCTCGGGCTGAGCCGGTGCGCCCACCGGCCGGACGGCGACGTGACGGTCAGGCGCGACTGGCGGGGATCGGTCAGGTCGACCGCGACGCGCGTCGCGGCCGGTTCGGCGGCCACTCCGTCGAGCACGCGGACCAGCCACCCGCCGGGGACCGGTTCGAGCCTGCACGCCCCGAACTCCGGCAACCAGACGTGGTCGCTGTCCCGGTCGGCGGGCAGCGCGATCCGGGCCACCGGCCGGACGCCGACCGCCGCGGCCACCCAGCCGTGCGGATCGGTCACGAGCACGGGGTCGCGGGTGCCCGCGAGCAGCGGGGACGCCGTGGCGCGCAGGGCGTCGAGCATCCCGTGGTGCTCCTCGCGCAGGAACGACTCGGCCATCCGCGCCGCCGCGTCGACCAGGGCGAGGGTGCTCGGGTGGACGGTGGCGGCCGCCCCGCTGACGTCCACGACGCCGAGCAGCCCGCCGTCGACCGGGTCCAGGATCGGGGCCGCGGCGCACGTCCACGAGTGGTGGGACTTCACGAAGTGCTCGGCGGAGTAGATCTGCACCGGGCGGCCGACGGCGAGCGCCGTGCCGATCGCGTTCGTGCCGACCTGCCGCTCGCTCCAGTCCGCGCCGACCGAGAACCCCAGCCGCTCGGCGTGCCGCTGGATCTTGCGCGGCCCGTCGCGCCACAGCACCACGCCGTCCGCGTCGACCACCACCATCACGTGGCCCGCGTCCTCGGCGGCGGGCAGCAGCACGTCGCCGAGCACCGGCAGGGCCCGCGCGAGCTTGCCCCGGTGCCGCCGGTCCTCCACCTCGTCCGGCCCGAGCGCCGCGGCGGGCTCTCGGCCGCGGTCCGGGTCGACGCCGAACCCGACCGTGCGCCGCCACGAGTCGCCGACCAAGTCGCGCGGCGCGGCGGGCGGCCGGTCCCCGGACAGCGCCGCGTCGCGGATGCGCCGCAGGAGGTGGGCGTACGCGCCGGGATCCTCCCCCGCGGGCACGGCGGCTTCGAACGGGCCGGTGGGTGGCGCTGTGTCGCGGGTCACTCCTCGAGTGTCTCCCCGCAGCGCGACCGGCACCACGGTCGTCGTGCTCTCGTGCATGGCCACCTGACCTCGTCGTCGGGTACCGCGAGCCTGCCGACCTGATGAGACGCGCGGAACCGTTGCAACGGGGTTGCAGTGCGCGGCGTGAAGACCGGAGACGGTTGGATGGACCGAACGATCGAGGAGGGACCACGCCGTGCCGCACGCCACCGCCCCCGACGGGGTGACCATCGCCTACCAGGTCCGCGGTGAGGGGGACCCCCTCGTCCTGCTGTCCGGGCAGGCCAACAGCCACGAGTGGTGGGAGGACGTCCGCGAGGACTTCCACGGCGCGCGCACCACGATCACGTTCGACTACCGGGGGACCGGTGGCAGCGGCGAGTCGCCCACGACCTACAGCACCCGGCAGTTCGCCGACGACGTGGTCACCGTGCTCAACGACCTGGGCGTCGACCGCGCGGACGTCTACGGCACCTCGATGGGCGGCCGCGTCGCCCAGTGGGTCGCCGCCGCCCACCCGGACCGGGTCCGCTCGCTGGTGCTCGGCTGCACCTCGCCCGGCGGCAAGCACGGCTTCGAACGGGACGACGACGTCCGCCGCGCCCTCTCGTCACCGGACGCGGACGTCATCCGGCGCACGCTGCTCGACCTCATGTACACGCCGGAGTGGCTGGCGACCCACCGCGGCCCGTACCGGACCCTGGGCGACCGCCGGATGTCCCCGCGCGCCCGCCGCGGCCACCTGTCGGCCAGCAACCTGCACGACGCGTGGGACGTGCTGCCCGACATCACCGCCCGCACCCTCGTGGTGCACGGCGACGCGGACGTGTTCAACCCGACCGCCAACGCGCCACTGCTGACCGAGCGGATCCCCGGCGCGCGGATGGTGCTCGTGCCAGGCGCGCGGCACGCGTACTTCGAGGAGTTCCGGGAGGTCGCGAGCCCGTTGGTGCTCGACTTCCTCGACGAGCGGTGACGGTCAGCCGCCCAGCACGCGGGTGACGAGCCAGGTGATGTCGTCGGCCGTGCGGGCGGGGGTGTCGGACGGCTGCATCACGTGGCTGAGCACCGCGCGGACGACCACGTCGATCGTGACGTCCAGCTGGTGGGCGTCCAGCGGGTGCGGGTAGGACGCCAGGCGGGCGGCCAGGACGGTCTTGGCCGCCGTCAGCAGGGACCCGGCGTGCGTGGTCAGCAGGGGCAGCAGGTCGGTGTCGGCGTCGTGCGTGGCGGACACGATGGCGCGCAGCAGCACGTTGTCGCGCGCCAGGTCCAGCACGGCCCGCACGGCGGCGCGGATCGCCTTGGCGAGGTCGGCCGGGTGCAGGTCGAACGCCCGCTCCACCGCGGCGAGGAAGCGGGCCAGCTCGTCGAGCACCATCGCCTCGGCCAGCGCCTGCTTGGTGCCGATCTCGTTGTAGACCGTCTGCCTGCTCACGCCGACGGCCACGGCCAGGCGGGACATCGTGACCGTGGACCAGCCCGAGGTCGCGGTCAGGTCGATCGCGGCCGCGATGATCCCGGCCCGGTGCTGACCGCCGGGGATCGCCGCCGCCTCCGTCATGACGATCATCCTAGGCACGCGCCACGAAGTCGCGCTTCTCCCGCACCCCGCAGTCGGGGCAGCACCAGGTGTCCGGCACGGCGGACCACGGCGTGCCCGCCGGGAACCCCTCGCGCGGGTCGCCAGTGCGCTCGTCGTAGGTGTAGCCGCAGCCGGGGCACAGGCAGCCGGGAGCCGCGGGGTTCTCGGTGTGCTCCGGGAGCACGGGGGAGGACGTGGCCGGGTACCTCGCCAGCACCTCGGCGCGGCGGCGGGGCTCGACGTTCGCGAGGCTCATGTCGCCGTCGAAGTGCGCGAGGACCCTGGGGTCCATCACCCGGCGCCACAGGGGCGGCACGAGGGCCAGCAGGATCATCCCGGCGTAGCCGGTCGGCAGCGCGGGGGACTCCTCGAAGTCCCGCAGCGACTGGTAGCGGCGGGTGGGGTTCGCGTGGTGGTCGCTGTGCCGTTGCAGGTGGTAGAGCAGGACGTTGGTGGCGATGTTGTTGGAGTTCCAGCTGTGCCGCGGCGCCACCCGCTCGTAGCGCCTGCGGCCGGGCGCGCCGACCATCCGGCGGGCCATGCCGTAGTGCTCCAGGTAGTTGACGACCTCCAGCAGCGAGAAGCCCACGACCGCCTGGACGACGAGGTACGGCAGGATCCCCACACCCAGCCAGGCGATCATCGCGCCCCACAGGACGAGCGACATCAGCCAGGCGTTGAGGACGTCGTTGCCGAGGCGGAACGGGTGCCGGTCGCGGCGGGCGTAGCGCTTGGTCTCCAGCCGCCACGCGCTGGCGAGCGACCCCAGCACCGTGCGGGGCCAGAACCGGTAGAAGGTCTCGCCGACGCGGCTGCTGGCCGGGTCCTCCGGCGTGGCCACGCGGACGTGGTGGCCGCGGTTGTGCTCGATGTAGAAGTGGCCGTAGAAGCTCTGCGCCAGGGCGATCTTGGAGAGCCAGCGCTCGTGGCTCTCCTTCTTGTGGCCCAGTTCGTGCGCGGTGTTGATGCCGATGCCGCCGACGCAGCCGATGGTGATCGCCAGGCCGATCTTGTCCACAGTGGAGAGACCGCCGTGGGCGATCGTCCAGAAGGCGACGGCGAAACCCGCGTACTGGACGGGGAGGAACAGGTAGGTGATCCAGCGGTAGTACCTGTCGTTCTCCAGCGCCTCGATCACGTCGTCCGGCGGGTTGGAGCGGTCGAGGCCCGTCATGAGGTCGATGGCGGGGACGATCACCAGTACCACGATCGGGCCGATCCAGAACCACACGCCCCAGCCGGTCAGGGCGTGCAGGCCGAGTGCGGCGAAGGCCAGCGAGGGGACCACGAGGCCGATCAGCCACAGGTAGCGCTTCCGGTCGACCCAGCGGTCGGTGGAGCCCTCCGGGACGGTGCCGGTGTCGTTCGCCATGGTCGACCTCCTCGTCGGCTGTACAAGAAGGTAGCTTTTGTAAAGCCCGTTTGACAAGAGGGGCGATTTTGTCAAACGGGTGGATGTCGGTGGGGCGGATTACTGTGCTGCTGGTCTTGTCGCCGAGGAGCGGGAGCGGACATGGGTACAGCGGCTGAGGACCACCGGGCGGTCGCCGCGGTGTTCACCGAACGGGTGCGCGGGGTCGCGGAGGGCGGCTGGGACGCCCCCGCGCCGTGCGAGGGGTGGGTGGCTCGGGACGTGGTCCGGCACCTCGTGGAGTGGTTCCCGGCGTTCCTGAAGTCCGGGGCCGGGGTCGACCTGCCCGCGGGCCCGTCGGTGGACGAGGACCCGGTGGCCGCGTGGACCGTGCACAGCGAGGGCGTGCAGGCGCTGCTGGACTCGCCGGACACGGCGTCGAAGGTGCTGAAGAACCCGCACATCGGCGAAGTGCCGCTGGACCGGGCCGTGGACACGTTCTACACGAGCGACGTCTTCATGCACACGTGGGACCTGGCCCGCGCCACCGGGCAGGACGAGCGGCTCGACCCGGACCGGTGCGCGGGACTGCTGGAGGGGATGGTCGCGGCGGACGAGGCGCTGCGGTCCAGCGGGCACTACGGCCCGAAGGTCGAGGTGCCGGACGACGCCGACGTGCAGACCAGGCTGATCGCGTTCACCGGCCGGACCCCCTGACGGGGCCTGTCGGATCGCTCCAGGACTACCTCGCGACCGGTCTGTCCGATGTGGACACGGCGCACGTGCGCGCTGTTCTTCCGACCGCGGGGGAGGTCACTCGGCGAACCGCTGGACGCCGATGACCGCCAGCAGGTCCAGCTGCTCCACCGCCGGGCCGCCCACGGGCGCGGTGAAGAACTGGAGGCGCTGCCGTCCGTCCTCGCTGAACAGGTTCTGGCAGTGGAGGTCGAGCGTGCCCAGTTCCGGGTGGATCACGCGTTTGCGGTCGCCCCGGCGCACCGCGACGTCGCCGGTGTCCCAGAGTGCGGCGAACTCGGGGCTGGCCGCGCGCAGGCGGGTGATCATGGCGGTCGCGGTGGGGTCCGCGCCCCGGCGGGCCGCCGCCGCGCGGAGGTCGTGGACGAGGACCTTCGAGTGGTGCGGGTGGTCTTCCACCGGGTAGACGCGGCGGACGTCCTCGTCGGTGAACCACTGCTGGATGAAGCTGGTCGCCGGGTGCGGCGGGCCCAGCAGGGCGTCCGCCAGGTGGTTCTGCACGACGGTCTCGTGGAGGTCCGTGATGATGCGGGCCGGGGTGGTGTCCAGGCGGTCCAGCAGCGCCAGCATCGCGGGGTCCACGTGGGCGGACCGGGCGTCGGCCGGTGGTCGGCGGTCCGCGAGGACGTAGAGGTGGTCGCGCTCGTCGTGGGTCAGGCGCAGGGCCCTGGCGAGGGCGGCGAGCATCTGGGCCGACGGCTGCGTGCCCTTCCCGCGTTCGAGTTCGGTGTAGTAGTCGACCGACGCGCCCGCCAGCGTCGCCACCTCGTCACGCCGCAGGCCCGGCACCCGGCGGCGCGGGCCGGTGGGCAGGCCCACCTCCGCGGGCGTCGTGCGGGCGCGGCGGGAGCGGAGGAAGGCGCCCAGTTCGGTCAGGTCCACGACCTCAGTGTGCGGGCGGTCCGCGAGCCGTGCCAGGGGGTGTCTCCACCTGGTTCCGCCGAGCGGGCGGCGGCAGGGTTGAGGGACATCCACCAGTTCAGGGAGTCGTCATGCCGTTCGCGAATCTGAAGGTGCCCGCCGGGACGTTGTCCGCGGAGCAGAAGGAGG
>NZ_JBHYHC010000022.1:0-95659 GCF_042738955.1 Umezawaea sp. NPDC059074 | reverse complement strand
GCCGGTGACCTCGCCCCGGGGCGAGTCACCGGCCACCTCTCTACCGCCAGCCCACCGGCAAGGAACCCCTGATGAGTCTCCTTTCCACGTACTCCGGCCTCTTCCTGAGCGCCTTCGCCACCACGATCAAGCTGTTCGTGCTGTCGGCGATCGGGTCGTTGATCCTGGGTACGTTCCTCGCGATGCTGAGGGTCAGTCCCGTGCCGGTGTTCCGGGCAGCCGGGGCCACCTACGTCACGCTGGTGCGCAACACGCCGCTGACGCTGGTGTTCTTCTTCTTCACGTTCGCCTACCCGCTGCTGCAGATCGTGAAGATCGACTACGTCACGGGCGCGGTCGTCGCGCTCACCATGTACACCTCCGCGTTCATCTGCGAGGTGGTGCGCTCGGGCATCAACACCGTCCCGGTCGGCCAGGCCGAGGCGTCGCGAGCGCTCGGGCTCACCTTCACGCAGATGCTCGGGAGCGTCGTGCTGCCGCAGGCCCTGCGCTCGGTGGTGCCGCCGCTGGTGAGCACCATGATCGCGCTGCTGAAGAACACGACCGTCTCGGCGGGTTTCTCCGTCGGTGACGCGGGCGCGATCCAGGCGTCCCTCTCCGAGGACGGCGCCAACATGCTCGTCGGCCTGTCCTGGGTGGCGTTCTTCTTCATCGTGCTCGTCCTGCCCCTGACCTTCCTGCAACGCAGCCTCGAGAAGCGCTGGAGCGTCGCCCGATGAGCAACGTGCTGTTCGACGTCCCCGGTCCGAAGGCCAGGCTGCGGCACCGGATCCTGGCCGTCGTGGGTGTGCTCGGCGTGGTCGGCATCATCGGGTTCATCGGCTACCGCTTCTACGACAGCGGCCAGTTCGAGCCCCAGATGTGGGAGTGGCTCCAGTACACGACGATCCAGGAGCAGCTCGGCGAGCGCGTGCTCGCCACCCTCAAGGCGTTCGCCCTCGGCGCGGTCTGCGCCATGGCGTTCGGCGCGGTGCTGGCCGCGGGCAAGCTCTCGGACCACGCGTTCTGGCGGGGCCCCGCGACGTTCATCGTCGAGGTCTTCCGCGCCATCCCGCTGCTGATCATGATCTTCTTCTTCTACTTCGGGCTCCCCGCGATCGACATCAAGATGTCGCAGTTCACCGCAGTCGTGCTCGGCCTGACCCTCTACAACGGCTCGGTGCTGGCCGAGGTCTTCCGCGCGGGCATCATGTCCCTGCCCCGCGGCCAGACCGAGGCGGCCTACGCCCTGGGCATGCGCAAGACCCAGGTGATGACGCTGATCCTGCTCCCCCAGGCACTGCGGGTGATGCTGCCGACCATCGTCAGCCAGCTCGTCGTGCTCCTGAAGGACACGGCACTCGGCTTCATCATCAACTACAAGGAACTCCTGGACTACGCGAAGTACCTCGGCGGCCAGGGCCAGTTCGGCAGGCCCCTGGTCCCCGTGACGCTCGTGGTCGCCGCCATCTACGTGACGATGTGCCTCCTGCTCACCTGGCTGGCCGTCACGCTGGAGAAGCGCAACAGGCGCAACAAGAAGGTCAAGGGCACCAACGCCGACACGAAGGCGCTGGACGACGTGGCCATCCCGGCCGCCTCGCAGTCCATGTAAGGCAGTCCCTGTGGTGCCGGTCCCTGTAGGGCCGGTCCACGGAGAGCCGGTCGGCGTAGGGCCGGACACCGGACCGAGCAATACCCGACAGGGCGCTTCCGACTACCGGAAGCGCCCTTCGTCGTTCAGGCGCACCGAATCCCCGTGCTCCACTTCGGACGGTCCACCACCGCCCGAAGTGTGCCGGAGCGGCGAACGCGAAGCGCCGCCGCCGTCACGAGGACATGCCACCGTCACACCCGCTGGACCCGTCACCATCACTGCCGCACATAGCCACCTCCAGACCGTGCACCGCCATCAACCAACGGTATCCAGATCCCGTTGGTCAAAGAATGGCGAAAACACACACGATCGGGTGGAGGTCGCTCTCACGACTGGCGGCGGAAGATCTTGTTGCCCAGCCACACGATGGGGTCGTACTTGCGGTCCGCCACCCGTTCCTTCATCGGGATCAGGGCGTTGTCGGTGATCTTGATGTGCTCCGGGCACACCTCGGAGCAGCACTTGGTGATGTTGCACAGCCCGAGCCCGTGCGTCTCCTGCGCCGCGACCGTCCGCCCGCCCTCGTCCAGCGGGTGCATCTCCAGCTCGGCGATCCGCATGAGGAACCGGGGACCCGCGAAGGCCTCCTTGTTCTCCTCGTGGTCGCGGATCACGTGGCACGTGTCCTGGCACAGGAAGCACTCGATGCACTTGCGGAACTCCTGCGAGCGCTCCACGTCGACCTGCTGCATCCGGTACTCGCCCGGCGCGACGCCCTTCGGCGGCTTGAACGACGGGATCTCGCGGGCCTTGGTGTAGTTGAACGACACGTCCGTCACGAGGTCCCGGATGATCGGGAACGTGCGCATGGGCGTGATCGTGATGGTCTCGCCCTCGGTGAACGTGGACATGCGGGTCATGCACAGCAGCCGCGGCCTGCCGTTGATCTCGGCCGAGCACGAGCCGCACTTGCCCGCCTTGCAGTTCCACCGGACCGCGAGGTCACCGGCCTGCGTGGCCTGGATGCGGTGGATGACGTCGAGGACGACCTCGCCCTCGTTCACCTCGACGGTGAAGTCCTCCAGCCCTCCCCCGGACTCGTCGCCGCGCCAGACCCGGAAGTTCCCCTGGTAACCCATCGTCAGCTCCCCAACTCGTCACCGGTGAGGTACTTCTCCAGCTCGCCGCGCTCGAACAGCTCCAGCAGGTCCTCGCGGATGGGGATCTGCGGTTTCACCGCCACGTCCACTTCGGACTCGTCGGTGACCGTGCACACCAGCAGCTTGCGCCGCCAGTCGGAGTCCATCACCGGGTAGTCGTCGCGGGTGTGGCCGCCGCGGCTCTCGGTGCGCAGCAGCGCGGCCTTGGCCACGCACTCGCTGACCACCAGCATGTTCCGCAGGTCCAGCGCGAGGTGCCAGCCGGGGTTGAACTGCCGGTGGCCTTCGACGGTCAACGTCCTGGCGCGCGCCTTGAGGCCCTCCAGGCGTTCCAGCGCCTGCTCGATCTCCGGGGCCTTGCGGATGATGCCGACGAGGTCGTTCATCGTCTGCTGGAGCTCCATGTGCAGCGTGTACGGGTTCTCCCCGCCGTCGCCGGAGAACGGCGCCAGCGCGACTCGTTCCGCCTCGGCGACCGAGGCCTCCGACGGCACCGGCCGGGACGCCAGCGACGCCGCGTAGTCCGCCGCCCCCGCGCCCGCCCGACGGCCGAACACCAGCAGGTCGGACAGCGAGTTGCCGCCGAGCCGGTTCGACCCGTGCATGCCGCCGGACACCTCACCCGCGGCGAACAGGCCGGGCACCGACGACGCCCCGGTGTCCGGGTCGACCTCGACGCCGCCCATCACGTAGTGGCAGGTCGGCCCGACCTCCATCGGCTGGGCGGTGATGTCGACGTCGGCCAGCTCCTTGAACTGGTGGTGCATCGACGGCAGCCGCCGGGTGATCTCCTCGGCGGGCAGGCGGGTCGACACGTCCAGGAACACGCCGCCGTGCTCGGTGCCGCGACCGGCCTTGACCTCGGAGTTGATCGCGCGGGCGACCTCGTCGCGGGGCAGGAGTTCCGGTGGGCGCCGGTTGTTGTCGGCGTCGGTGTACCAGCGGTCGCCCTCGGCCTCGCTGTCGGCGTACTTCTCCTTGAAGACCTCGGGGATGTAGTCGAACATGAACCGCTTGCCCTCGGAGTTCCGCAGCACGCCACCGTCGCCGCGGACCGACTCGGTGACCAGGATGCCCTTCACGCTGGGCGGCCAGACCATGCCGGTCGGGTGGAACTGGATGAACTCCATGTTGATCAGCGACGCCCCGGCGCGCAGGGCCAGCGCGTGGCCGTCGCCGGTGTACTCCCACGAGTTCGACGTGACCTTGAACGACTTGCCGATGCCGCCGGTCGCGAGGATCACCGAGGGGGCCGTGAACAGCACGAACCGGCCGGACTCGCGCCAGTAGCCGAACGCGCCCGCGACCCGGCCGTCCTCGATCAGCAGGTCGCTGACGGTGAACTCCTGGAAGACCTTGAGCTTGTTCTCGTAATCACCGCTCTCGGCGTGGTCCTCCTGCTGGAGCGACACGATCTTCTGCTGGAGGGTGCGGATCAGCTCCAGGCCGGTGCGGTCGCCGACGTGCGCGAGCCGCGGGTACTCGTGGCCGCCGAAGTTGCGCTGGCTGACCCGCCCGTCCGCGGTCCGGTCGAACAGCGCCCCGTAGGTCTCCAGCTCCCAGACGCGGTCCGGCGCCTCCTTGGCGTGCAGCTCCGCCATCCGCCAGTTGTTCAGGAACTTGCCGCCGCGCATGGTGTCGCGGAAGTGGACCTGCCAGCTGTCGTTGGAGTTCACGTTCCCCATGGCCGCGGCGATGCCGCCCTCGGCCATCACGGTGTGCGCCTTGCCGAACAGCGACTTGCAGAGCACCGCCGTGCGCATCCCGTGCTCGCGGGCCTCGATCGCGGCTCGCAGTCCGGCGCCTCCGGCACCGATGACGAGGACGTCGAACGAGTGCCGTTCCAGCTCGGCCAAGGTTGTGCTCCCTAGTTGACGAAACGCAGGTCGCCGATGACCCCGGAGGCGACGAGCGCGATGTAGAGGTCGGTCAGGCAGACGAAGACCAGCGACGACCAGGCGAGCTGCATGTGCTTGCCGTTGAGCGTGGAGATCCTCTGCCACATCCAGTAGCGGACGGGGTGCTTGGAGAAGTGCTTGAGCTTGCCGCCCATGATGTGCCTGCACGAGTGGCACGACAGCGTGTACGCGGCGAGCAGGCCCACGTTGACCAGCAGGATGATGTTGCCGAGGCCGATGCCGAAGCCCTTCTCACCGGAGAAGGCGGCTATCGCGTCGTAGATGTTGATCAGCAGCAGGATCGACGCCGCGTAGAAGAAGTAGCGGTGCAGGTTCTGCGCGATCAGCGGCGCCTTGGTCTCGCCGGTGTACGTCTTGTGGGGCTCCGCCACGGCGCACGCGGGCGGCGACATCCAGGCCGCCCGGTAGTAGGCCTTGCGGTAGTAGTAGCAGGTGATCCGGAATCCCAGCAGGAACGGGATGATGAAGATCGGCGGGGTGAGGAAGCCGGGCAGCTCCGGCAGCGGCTGGCCGAAGTGGCTGGCCGCCGGGACGCACTCGGCGCTCAGGCAGGGCGAGTACATGGGCGTCAGGTAGTGGTACTCCGACACCCAGTAGAAGTCGTTCATGAACGTGCGGATCGCCGCGTAGACCGAGATCAACCCGAGTCCGGCTACCGTCAGCAACGGCGACAGCCACCACCGGTCCGTGCGCAGCGTGCGCTCGGAGATCTGCGCCCTCACCAACTGGCCCACCTCGGTTCCACGTCGTTGTGGCTGCTGCCGCAAAGGCCTCGGCCCCCGCCATGTCCAGCGAGGGCCGAGGTGGAGTGTTGCAGATCACCTATCGCTGACGGTAGCCACCCAACCCCTCGTCGTCGGCGTCCTGCCACAGCGACGAGTCGTAGGGCGTGTCGGGCACGACGACCACCTCGCGCTCGACCAGAGGCGCCTGCCGCGGCCTCGGCGGGGAGTCGATGTCGATCAACTCCGTGGCGTCGATGTCCATGCGCTCGATGTCGTTGGCAAGGCGCTGCACTGCGGCAACGTCGCCGTAACGCCCGCGCAGGGAGCCGACGCACTGCCTGAGCTGACCCAGCGCGCGCCTCAACTCGACGATCTCCGTGGACGTCATGTCGCACCTCCGTTACCGAGGTCCCCGTCAGTGATCCCGACGCCGACTCTGCCTTGTCCAGCGTCATGTGACAAGCGACACACGCCAAATTTAACGGTCCGGTAGTACCCCAGTTCGCCCCGTAGACACCCCTGGTTTCTGAATCGGTTCTGTGCGAAAGCGCACTGGTGACCTAGGCTGTCAACCGTCACGACCGCACGTGCGACGCCAGCGCTGCCGTCCACTGGGCCCACCACGGCCCGTGATCACCGGAGTCAGCAATGAGCCAAACGCACCCCATCGTCGCCGAGGTGACCGAGCGCATCACGGCACGCAGCGCCGCCACCCGCGCGACGTACCTCGACCGCATGGCTGCGGCGGCTACCGAGTCCACCACCCGCACCGGCATGGCGTGCAGCAACCTCGCGCACGGCTTCGCGGGCATCACCGGCGGCGACAAGGCCGCCCTGCGGGCGCTGCGCAAGCCGAACGTGGCGATCGTGTCCGCGTACAACGACATGCTGTCGGCCCACCAGCCGATGGACGAGTACCCCGCGTGGATCAAGGTCGCCGCCCGCGAGGCGGGCGGCATCGCCCAGTTCGCGGGCGGCGTGCCCGCCATGTGCGACGGCATCACCCAGGGCCGCGACGGGATGGAGCTGTCGCTGTTCAGCCGCGACGTCATCGCCATGTCGACCGGCGTGGCGCTGGCGCACGACATGTTCGACGCGACGCTGATGCTCGGCGTGTGCGACAAGATCGTGCCGGGGATGCTGATCGGCGCGCTGTCGTTCGGCCACCTGCCGACGATCCTGGTGCCCGCGGGCCCGATGAGCTCCGGGCTGACGAATTCCGAGAAGAGCCGCGTCCGCCAGCTGTTCGCCGAGGGCAAGGCCACCCGCGAGGACCTCCTCGAAGCCGAGGCCGCGTCCTACCACAGCCCCGGCACCTGCACGTTCTACGGAACGGCCAACTCGAACCAGCTCGTCAACGAGGTCATGGGCCTGCACCTGCCGGGCGCGACCTTCGTGCCGCCGGGCACGCCGCTGCGGCGCGCGCTGACCGAGGAGGCCGCCCGCCGCGCGGTGCGGATCAGCCGCGGCGAGGAGTACACGCCCATCGCGAAGGTCGTCGACGAGCGCTCGATCGTGAACGGCGTGGTCGCGCTGCTCGCGACCGGCGGCTCGACCAACCTGACGATGCACCTGGTCGCCATCGCGTCCGCCGCGGGCATCGAGCTGAGCTGGGACGACTTCTCCGACCTGTCGTCGGTCGTGCCCCTGCTGACCAGGGTCTACCCGAACGGCACCGCGGACATCAACCACTTCCAGGCCGCGGGCGGCGTGCAGTTCCTCGTCGGCACGCTGCTCGACGCGGGCCTGCTGCACCGCGACGTGCACACGGTCGCGGGCTTCGGCCTCGACCGGTACCGCGAGGAGCCGGTGCTGATCGACGGCGAACTGGTCTGGCGCGACGGCCCGACCGAGACCCTGGACAAGGCCGTGCTGCGCGGGGCCGACGAGCCGTTCGCGGCCGACGGCGGCCTGCGCATGATGTCCGGCAACCTCGGCCGCGCGGTGATCAAGGTGTCCGCCGTGGCCGCGGAGAACCGGGTCGTCGAGGCTCCCGCCCGCGTGTTCACCACGCAGGAGGCGTTCGCCGCGGCGTTCCAGGCGGGCGAACTGGACCGCGACGTCGTCGTGGTCGTCCGCAACCAGGGCCCGCAGGCCAACGGCATGCCGGAGCTGCACAAGCTCACGCCCCCGCTGGGCGTGCTGATGGACCGCGGCCACAAGGTCGCGATCGTCACCGACGGCCGCATGTCCGGCGCCTCGGGCAAGATCCCGGCGGCCATCCAACTCACCCCCGAAGCCGCCGTCGGCGGCCCACTGGGCCGGGTCCGCGACGGCGACGTGATCCGCCTGGACGCCGAGACGGGCACCCTCGAGGTCTTCGTCGACGCGGCGGAACTGACCGCCCGCCCCCTGGTCGACTTCCCCGCGGACGCCCAGGCGTGGACCGGCACGGGCCGCGAACTGTTCGCCGCCCTCCGCCGCGCGGTAGGCCCGGCAGACCGCGGAGCCACCGTCTTCGGCCCTGTCGCCGCCTCCCACTTCGAAGGCCAGGGCGCGTCCAGGTAGCCGGGGTCACCCGGCCGGGTGGGCCCCCGAATTCCAGCCTACGACCGGCCACCGACAGTCGATCTTGAACGAGATCGTCGTCGCACCTCACGGCTAGGCTGCCCCGGTGGGCGGCTCGTGGGCCGTCGAGCACCCAGCACCGACCACCAGACCCAGGAGGCTTCGCGGTGACCACCAGCGCGGATCTGCTCACGCTGTCCCCCGTCATCCCGGTCGTCGTCGTGGACGACGCCGCGCACGCCGTGCCGTTGGCGCAGGCGTTGCTGCGCGGCGGGATCGGCGTGATCGAGTTGACGTTGCGGACGCCCGCGGCGCTGGCGGCGATCGAGCGGGTCGTGGCGGAGGTGCCGGAGATCGTGATCGGCGCGGGCACGGTGACGACGCCGGAGTTGGCCGAGCAGGCCACGAAGGCCGGCGCGGCGTTCCTGGTGACCCCCGGCTGCACCGAGCGGCTGCTGAACGCCGTGGAGGACACCGGGCTGCCGTTCCTGCCGGGCGCGGCGACCGTGTCGGAGGCGCTGCGGCTGTTCGAGCGCGGGCTGACGGCGTTGAAGTTCTTCCCCGCCGAGGCCGCGGGGGGCGTGGACTACCTGAAGTCGATCGGCGGCCCGCTGCCGCAGCTGCGCTTCTGCCCGACCGGCGGGATCACGCCGGAGTCGGCGTCGAAGTACCTGGCGCTGCCGAACGTGGGCTGCGTCGGCGGCTCGTGGCTGGCGCCGAAGGACGCGTTGGCCGCGGGCGACTTCGGCCGCGTCGAGGCGCTCGCCAAGGCCGCGTCCGCGCTGAAGTAAGAAGGATCACCACTAGGGGTGGTCTCCTCCCACCTCCCAGGACCGGCGTCCCAGCCCGTTGGACATTTCACTCCGACGGACTGTGGCGCCGGTCATGTGTTTGAGGAGGATTTGAGAATAGGGGCCCCAGTCCTCATCTCGCGCGAACGACCTCTCGAGATTCCGGTGTTAATCTCCTCCATCGCAGCGAAAGCGAGGGAGAAGAAAACGTGCCGGACGTTGCCGCACTGGTGGGCGAACAACTCAGCATTTCCGCTTTCACCCAACTCTCGGGTCGGTTGGGCGGCTATTCGTTCGTCAAGGTGGTCGTCGACCGCGCGAACTCGACCATCCACTTCCTGAACAACGCCGAGCACCAGTTCCACGCGATCTACATCGGCGAGCAGATCCTCGGCGTCTCGAAGGACGAGATGGGCCGCACGATCGACTCGTACAACCAGACCTTCTACCACGACGCCGACCGGCGGTTCTACCTGGGCATTCTCGCCCTGCACATCCGCGAGGACCGGCGGATCCTCTCGCTGGAGACGGTCGAGATCGACACCATGTCGTCGGACATGATCGTCTGGTTCCACCACTTCGTGCGCGACCGCGTCGACCCGTCGCTGCCGCTGCTGTTCAAGCCCGCGAACCACCTCCAGGAACAGGCCGTGGCGCGGTTGACGCCCGCGGAACTGCCGCGAATCCTGGCGCACGAATTGTTCTCCAGCGCCCAGTTCGTCGCACTGAACCCCGGAGAGACGAAAGGACGCCTGCGCGCGTTCCGTTCACCCGCGGATTACCGCGCGGCCGTCGACACGCTCGAATGGCACGACATCATCGTCATGCGCCGCGTGCCGGACGACATTCCCCGGCTCGCCGGGATCATCAACGCCGACCACACGACCCCGCTTTCCCACACGAATGTGCTCGCGACCGGCTGGCAGATCCCGAACGCCATCCAGATCGGCGCTTTCGACCTCGTCGAACGCGAGCACCTCGACGGCCGGTGGGTGTCCTACCGGGTCGACGCGGCCGCCGCCGAGATCGGCCTGACGCTCGTCGACGAGCCGGTCGACCTCGGGCAGCGCCCGGCCTGGTACGCGCAGCGGATCACCCTGGAGGAGCCGGAGGCGAGCTACAGCCCCATCGCGGGCCTCGACGAGCTGCGCCACCACGACCGCCACCGCTACGGCACGAAGGCCGCGAACCTGGGCGAGCTGCACCACGTCCTCGCGGGCGGCTCCCGACGGCTGCTCGGCTTCTTCCAGGTGCCGCGCCCGCCGCGGGAGAACCTGCTGCCCCACCTGGCGCGGCTGCTCGACGTGCCGGAGGACGCGGACCTGACCCTCGCCGCCCGCAAGCTGCTCGCCGACCGCGTGCGCGTGCCGCGTGGCATCGCGCTGCCGTTCTCGTTGCAGCAGCGGTTCCTGGAGTCCTCTCCTCGCGTACAGCAGGCCATCGGCAAGCTCAAGATGGCCCTGGAACTGGACGCCCGCGAGGTCGAGCCGCTGTGCCTGGAGCTCCAGCGCCTCATCCGCACCACCAAGATCCCGGACCACATGCTGCACGACGTCGACACCGCGCTGGTCACCCGGCTCGCGGGCGTGCGGGCGTTCGTGGTGCGCAGCTCCTCCAACGCAGAGGACCTCGCCGGGTTCTCCGCGGCGGGCATCTACGAGTCGATCAACCACGTGTCGACGGCCGAGAAGATCGTGGAGAGCATCAAGGAGGTCTGGGCGTCGCTGGTGTCGCCGCGCAGCGTCCGGCTCCGCCAGCAGGCGGGCATCTCGCTCGACGAGTGCTACATGGGCGTGGTGATCCAGGAGCAGGTCGCGGCCGACTTCGGCGGCGTGCTCGTGACCACGAACCCGATGAACCGCAACGACTTCCGCAACGTCTACGTCAACGTCTCGCCGAAGGTGACCGACGTCGTGGACGGCTCGACGCTGCCGATGCAGTACCTGTACAGCACCGTCGAGGGCGGCGGCCGCACCGTGTCGCTCGGCGACGCGCGCGAGGACCTCGGCAAGGCCGCCAAGGACCAGCTCCAACGCCTGGCCGTCGTCGGCAGGCTGTTGCAGGCGCACTTCTCGCCGGACTACACGTTCGACTCCCCCGTGGACGTCGAGTGGCTGGCCGACGACGACCACCTGTTCATCGTGCAGCTCCGGCCGTACTCGATCTGATGGCGCTCTCCACGAACCCCGCCGTCACGCGGGCGATCCGCCTCACGTTCGGCTTCCAGTTCTTCTTCGGCCTGCTGCTGTGGGTGCCGATCTTCTACGCCTACCAGAAGCAGCTCGGCATGAGCGACGCCGAGATCTTCGGCATCCAGAGCGTCTACTACATCGCGTTCTGCCTGCTGGAGATCCCGACCGGCATGGTCGCCGACCGCTTCGACTACCGGACGTCGCTGGTGAGCGGCGCGGGCGTGCTGGTGGTCGCCAACCTCGTGCCGGTGTTCCTCGGCTCCTACACCGGTTTCCTGGTGCACTTCCTGCTCATCGCGCTGGCCAGGTCGTTGATCTCCGGCGCGCAGAGCGCGTACCTGTACGAGTTCCTGCACGCCCACGACGCGGGCCACCTGTACCTGAAGGCCGAGGGCGTCGGCCGCTCGTACAGCCTCGTCGGCAAGATCGTGTTCTGGCCGGTGATCGGCCTGCTGATGCAGTGGAACCTGCCGTCGCCGTACTGGCTGACCGCGCTCAACGCGACCGTGGCGGTGGTGCTGGCGTTGAAGCTCCCGCCCATCCCCGACTGGCGGCCGACGGTCGGCAACGGCAAGACCGCCACCGTCCTCGCGGGCGTGGGCGGGGCTTTCCGGGCCCTCGGCGGGTCGCGGTGGCTCCTGCTGCTGATGGTGCAGGGCGTGGCGATGTTCACCCTGGTGCGCATCGCGCAGGTGAACCTGTTCCAGCCGATCCTGGAGGGCAAGGACCTCCCGGTCACGTGGTTCGGCTCGGTCCTCGCGGCCATGACGATCTTCGAAGCCCTCGGCGCCGCGCGCCCGCACCTGCTGCGGCGCAGGGTGGGCGCGGCCGGGTCCGTGTTCCTGCTGACCATCGTGATGGCGCTGAGCCTCGGCCTGATCGTCCTCTTCGGACCGGTCGTCACGATCGCGCTGCTGTGCCTCTTCGCGGTGTCCTCGGGCCTGTCCTTCCCGATCCAGCGGAAGCTCCTCAACGACGCCATCCCGGACTCCCGCTACCGCGCCACGCTGCTGTCGATGGAGTCCATCCTCGACCGCGCGGTGTGCGCGGTGGTCGCGGTCGCGCTGGGCGCGTACCTCGCGCGCGGCGACCTGGACGAGTTCCTGGTGACCACCGCGGTCGTCACGTGCGGGCTGATGGCCGCGCTGGGCGTGCTGCTCGTGGTCGTCCGCAGACGACGGTCCAAGGCAGGTGCGACGGCACCGCTCAGTCCAGCAGCGCCAAAGCCTCGGTGATCGAATCGGCCACCGGCACCCCGGTGGCCTCCAACTTGGCACGGCTCATCACGCCGGTCGTGACGAGCACGCACGACGCGCCGACGTGCGCGGCGGCCTCGGCGTCGTCGACCACGTCGCCGATCAGCACGACGTCGGTCGGGTCGAGGTCCAACGCGGTCAGGTGCGCCGCGAGGTGCGCCGCCTTCGACCCGCCCTGCGAGTCCTCGCGCAGACCGTCGATCCGGCTGAACAACTCCGTCAGCCCGTACTCGTCGACCAGCACGACCAGCTCGTCGTGATACCACATCGACAGCAGCGATTGAGTGCGCCCGCGCTCGCCCCACGCCCGCAGGCGCTCGGGAGCGCCATCGGCGAGGCGGCACAGCGGCAGGAGGCCGCGGTAGTGGTCGTGGTAGACCGCGTCGACGCGCCTCCACCCGGCCGCGTCCAGCGGTTGGCCGAGAAGGCGCTGGTAGCAGTCGAGGAGCGGGCGGCTGAACACCGAGCGCCAGTGGTCCAGCGTGATCGACTCGCGTCCGAACCCGGCGCAGACAACCTCTCCGTCGGACGACAGCGCGGAGGGGGTGCCGCAGGTGAGGCAAGCGCACTCCACGCCCGGCGCGGGCGGGTAGAAGTCGCGGAGCACCCTGTTCACCGAGGCCACCACGGCGACGTTGTCCGCCAGCAGAGTCCCGTTCCAGTCCCACACCACGTGCTTCGCGCCCACGGTGGGAACTCTAGTGGGAATCCCGCGACCCTCACCGCCCCCGCTGGTGGTCGGTGTCGACCCATTCCACGTGGTGCGCCTCGGTCAGGTCCGGGGTCTCCCACCTGTCGATCAGCCGGTCCACCACGGCTTCCGGCACGGGCTCTGCCCGTGCCCGGTTGCGGGCCCGCACGACCGACGGCGGCGCTTCGAGGCCGACGAGCGTGACCCGCGCGCGGTAGTCGGCCGCCAGCCCGACGCAGCGCTCGCGCAGCTGGCGGGTCACGTTGGTCGCGTTCCAGACGAACCGCTCCCCGGCCCGCAGGTGTGTCCGCGCCTGCTCGAACGCCGCCGCGACGACGGCCCGTTGATCACCTCCGGGTTTGACGCCCATCCGGTCCCGCAGCACGTCGAGGCTCACCACCGGCCACCCGGCGCGGTTCGCGGCGATCCAGTGGTCCTTGCCGACGCCCGGCAGTCCGGACAGGACGGTCACGTCCATCCTCGTGTCGTCGAACGCGGCGTACTCCGGATCCCGCCCCGGCGTGCGGAAGTACTGGAACCGCGCGTGCTCCGACGCGAACTCCTTCGGCCTGTCCAGGCAGCCCAGTTCACGGCAGTACTCGCGGAACAGCGCGATGTTGTCCACCACGCCGTCCGCGTCCTGGCACACCCGCCCCAGGATGTCCGCGGTCGCCAGGATCGCCAGGTCGTCGTTGCGCGCCAGCAGGCTGACCCGGTAGGCGATCCGCGTCAGGTCCGGCCGCTCCAACGCCCAGAACGGCACCTGGTGGTGATTCACCAGCGCGGCGACGTGCTCGCGCCACCGACGCGGAGCCCCGAGTTCCCACAGGATCCGCCGCGCCAACAGGTCGCCGTGCCGCGAATGCCCGTGTGCCGTGACCCGCCCCTCGTCGTCGACCTGCGTCCGGAACGGCTTCGCCACGTCGTGCAGCAGCACGGTCGCGAACAGCAGCGTGCGCTCGTCCGGGGGTCGGGCGCGCCACTCCTCCTGCGCGGCCAACGCCTCGCACGCCATCCGCGTGTGCGTGGCGACGTCGCCTTCGGCGTGGTGCACCGGGTCCTGCACCACCCCGCGCAACCGCCGCACCCACGCGAAGGCGGCCTCGATCTCCTCCCACCGCACCGTCCACTCCGGACCGCGCGGGCACAGCTCGTCAAAGATCCGCATGCCCGCCCACCCGGTTCGGCAGGATCGGCCGGGAAGCCCAGTGGCTGCCGGAGTCCAGGACCGCCGTCAGGAAGCTGGGCCGCACCCACTTGTACCGGTCGACGGTCTCGTCGCCGACCTCGACCTTGACGTACAGGCCTTCCATGAAGTCGTCCGAGTCCGTCTCCGCGACCACCTGGTCCGGATCCAGCCCCGCGTCCACGGCGGCTTCGCGCAGCACCTCACGCCACTGCGGCGTGCGGCAGGTCGACGGCCCCAGGAACGCGGTCAACGCCCCCAGGTCCTCGAACACCCCGGAGTGCAGCACCGGCACGGACACCACCGGCGCTCCGGCGAGCAGCTTCGCCCGCGCGGGCGTCGACAGGAACACCCCGGTCTCGCGGTCCAGCACGTCGAACTCGCAGAAGAAGTGCGGAAGCGCGTCGTAGAACACCGTGTGCTTGGCGTAGAGCCATTCCCCGTACATCACGTACCGGGACCCCAGCCGCTCCCACAACTCCGCCCGCACCTCGGCGGCCCACGCCTTGAACCGCGCGAACTGCCGCTCCCGAGGCCCACCGACCAGGTAGTGCCCCCGGCTCTGCAACCTCAGCGTCCCCTCGGCGTCGAACCCGACCCCCACGTTCGCCCCGTCGAGCTTCTCCTCGACCACCACGTGCCGCCCCCGGATCGCGGCGAACGCCACCGAGTCGAGGTCCTCGTCCCCAGGTTGCCGACGAGACCCCTCAAGGTGCCGGGTCCGAGGATATTTGCGCAGCATGGCGCAGTTGTACCCACCGAACCCACCGGCGGCCATCGAATAAAGCCCCACCGACGAGCCGAGACGTCAGTCGCGGATCAGGCCGAAACGCCTCACGAAGCTCGGCGTTCCACCGGACAACCCCCATTGCAGCAGCAGAACTCGCCCTGGCGTTCCCACCGAGCAACGCTCATCACGGCAGAGCCCGGTCAGGCACTCCCACGGGTCACCGCTCATCACCGCAGAGCCCGGTCCGGTGCTCCCATCCGGACGGCGCTCACTCCGGCAGGGCGTCGTCCAGCAGAGCGGCGTCCTCGCCCGCAGCCCGCAGCTCCTCGCGCACCACCTGGTAGGCCATTCCCCCCGCGTAACCCTTGCGCGCCAACGCCCCCACGAGCCGACGGATCTTCGCCGTCTCGTCGACGCCGGTCATGCCGCGCAGCTTCTTCCGGACCAGTTCCCGCGCCCGGTCCTGCTCGGCCTCGTCGTCCACCGCGGCCACGGCCTCGGTGACCAGGTCGTCCGCGACACCCTTGCGCTTCAGCTCCATCGCCAACGCGCGACGACCGAGCCCGTTGTAGGTGTGCCGCGACCGGACCCAGATCTCCGCGAACGCCGCGTCGTCGATCAGGCCCGCCTTGTCGAACTTGCCGAGCACCAGCTCGGCAAGTTCCTCGGCGATCCCCTTGCGCAGCATCGCGTTCTTCAACTCGAGCCGGGTGCGCGGTTGCGCGGCGAGCTGCGTGAAGCAGATCTCCTTGGCGCGCTTCTGCTCCTCGACCGGGTCCGGTGGCGGGAGGTCGGGCTCGTCGGCGTCCGAACCGAATCCGGCCCGACGACCCCGACCCCTGCCACCGCGGTACGTCATGGGGCTGCTCAGAAGTCGACCGGCGCGGGCGCGGCCTCGGTGACGTCGGCGTCGAGCTTCGCGCCGATGCCCAGCTTGTCCTTGATGCGCTTCTCGACCTCGTTGGCGACGTCGGGGTTCTCCAGCAGGAACTTGCGGGCGTTCTCCTTGCCCTGCCCCAGCTGGTCGCCCTCGTAGGTGTACCAGGCGCCGGACTTGCGCAGGATGCCCTGGTCGACACCCATGTCGATCAGCGAGCCCTCACGGCTGATGCCCTTGCCGTAGAGGATGTCGAACTCGGCCTGCTTGAACGGCGGGGCCACCTTGTTCTTCACGACCTTGACCCTGGTGCGGTTGCCGACGGGCTCGCCGCCGTCCTTCAGGGTCTCGATGCGACGCACGTCGAGGCGCACGGACGCGTAGAACTTCAGCGCCTTGCCACCCGTCGTGGTCTCCGGCGTGCCGAACATGACGCCGATCTTCTCGCGCAGCTGGTTGATGAAAATAGCGGTTGTACCGGAATTGCTGAGCGCACCGGTGATCTTGCGGAGCGCCTGGCTCATCAACCGCGCCTGGAGACCGACGTGGTTGTCGCCCATCTCGCCCTCGATCTCGGCGCGGGGCACGAGCGCCGCCACCGAGTCGATCACGAGGATGTCGAGAGCGCCGGAGCGGATCAGCATGTCCGCGATCTCCAGCGCCTGCTCGCCCGTGTCGGGCTGGGAGACCAGGAGCGCGTCGGTGTCGACGCCCAGCTTCTTCGCGTAGTCGGGGTCGAGCGCGTGCTCCGCGTCGATGAACGCCGCGATGCCACCCGCCTTCTGGGCGTTCGCGACGGCGTGCAGCGCGACCGTCGTCTTACCGGAGGATTCCGGGCCGTAGATCTCCACCACGCGACCACGTGGCAGACCGCCGATGCCGAGCGCGACGTCCAACGCGATCGCGCCGGTCGGGATCACGGCGATCGGGGCGCGGCCCTCTTCGCCGAGACGCATGACCGAGCCCTTGCCGAACTGCTTGTCGATCTGGGCAAGAGCCAGCTCAAGGGCCTTGTCCCTGTCGGGTGCTGCGGGAGCCATCTGGTGTCCACCTCGGGTTGTCTCGGATCGCTTTTTCATGTTGGACCCGACGCTACGGGGAGGGTCCGACAATTTTTGCGAGGGCCGGGCGAGCAGCCGTTCGGACACCCGGTCGTGGCGGGAGCTTAGCCGAACAGGTGTTCGATCGCAGCCTCGACACGCCGGCTCATCTTCGCTGCTCGGGGACGTCGAACGCGTCGCACACGGCGAGCCAGATCTCTTTCGGGGGAACGCCCGATTCGAGTGCCTGATCGGGGGTGAGGCCTCCCAGGGCGGACAGCACGTGGTCCTGGGCCACCATCTCACCGCGGACCGAGCCGAACTCACCGGCCATCTGCTTGCGGAACACCGTGATGCGCATCGGGTCCAGGTTAACCTCAGGGAGTGGCACTGCTCCAGGAAGACCCCACGGGCCTGTCCTCGCCGGTCGGCCAGATCGCGATGGTCGCCATGCTGCTCGTCGTGATCGTCGTCGGCCTGCGCTTCTGGTGGGGGAACCGGAAGAAGTGAGGGGTCAGGCGGGCCGTTGCAGGGTCGTGTAGACGCAGACGACGAGCAGCGGCAGCGCGACGAACCCGACGATCAGGCCGAGCGCCGCGAACGACCAGGCGGTGACGACCACGCCCGCCGTGACGCCGCCGATCGCGCCGCCGATGTTCATGCAGAGGTCGGACAGGCCCTGCGCCGCGGGCCGGTCGGGCACGGCGACGGACTCGGTGAGCAGCGCGGACCCGGACACCAGGCCCGCGGACCAGCCGAAGCCGAGCAGCGTGAGCCCGGCCGCGAGCTGCGGCGCGTTGTCGGAGGGGGCCATCCCGGTGACGCCGGACGCGGCGACGAGCAGCGCGGCGCCGATGGCCAGCACCGGGATCCGGCCGAGCCGGTCGGCCATCCAGCCGAACAGCGGGCTGGCCCCGTACATGGCCGCGACGTGCAGGCTGATCACCACGCCGACCACGCGCAGCGAGGAGCCCGCGTGGTTCATGTGCACCGGGGTCATCGACATCAGACCGACCATCGCCGTCTGGCACAGGGAGATGGAGATCAGCGCGAGCTTCGCGCTGGACCGCAGGGACCGCCACACGGCGACGCTGCCCTTGGTCGGCGACTGGCCGCCGACGCAGTGCGCGGGGACCACGGGCTCGGGCACGGCGTCGCGCACGACCACCAGCGGGTCGGGTCGCAGGAACACCCAGATGGCCAGCGCGGCCAGCCCGAACACCGCGGCGGCCAGCAGGAACGGTCCCGCACCGACCGCGAGGCCGAGGGACGAGGCGAGGCGTCCGGCCGGATCGGCGAGGTTCGGACCGGCGACCGCGCCGATGGTCGCCGCCCACACCACGATGCCGACCGACCGCGCCCGCCGGTGGGGGTGCGCGAGGTCGGTGGCCGCGTACCGGGCGGCGAGGTTCGCGCTGGACGCGCCGCCGAAGAGGACCAGGGCGGGCAGCAGCAGTTGCCACCACCCGAGCACGACGGCGAGCGCCGCCGTCAGCGCGCCCACCGCACCGACGCCGTAGCCGAGCACGAGCGCGGGACGCCTGCCGCGGCGTTGCGCGAGTTTGGCCGCGGGGAGCGCGAGCAGGGCCGCGCCGACGACCGCGCTGGTCTGCGCGAGACCGCCCACGGCGTCGGACTCGGCGAGCGCGGCGGCGATCAGCGTGCTGAAGGCGAGACCGATGGTGACGCCCGTGGCGCCCAGGACCTGGGTGGTCGTGAGCACGCGGAGCACCCTGCGTTGCAGGTGCTCGACCTCGGGCGCCACCGTTTTCATGATCACGATGGTGACACGGTCGCGACCCCGCTACCAGGGCCGTCCGGGTCACGTACCAGGCTGGACGCGCTTCTCGAAGTAGGTGGCGACCTCGTCGGCGGTCAGGTCTCCCCCGCCGGTCTTGGTCACGATGCCGAGCAGCGGGCGGTCCGTCGCGGTGAACGCGAGCAGCCCGACACCGCCGTCGGCGGACGAGCGGTACTTGCCCTCCAGGCCGTTGCCCGCCCACTGCGCCTCGACCACGTCGGCCTTGAGCGACCGGACCACGGCGTCCGCGCCCTGCTGCGCGCCGGTGACGGTCTCCGTGAGGACGTACTGAACGGTGTAGTCGTCGTCCAGGGTGCAGCTGACGACGCTGCCCTTGATGGCGTTGACGCCGGACACGCCCGCGGCGCCGCCGGTCTTGCACTGGTTGCCGTCCGGGACGACGCCCGCGAGCTGGCGCAGGCACTTGGTGAAGCCCTTGTCGTCGGTCGCGGTGTCGGACTTGCACTCCTGCGCGTTCGGGACGTCCGGCCCGCTCAGCGCGACCACGCCGCCGACGATCGCCGCGACCAGCACGACCGCGCCGCCCACCGCGAGCAGCGCGGTCCGGTTCGACTTCTTCTTCGGCGGCGCGGCGACGGCGGTGGGGAAGTTGAACTGCTGCTGCGCGGCCGGGTACTGGCTGTTGACGGAGAAGGAGGTGTTGACCGAGTAGGGCGCGGTCACCGGGTAGCCGCCGCTGGTCGCGGGGTTGACCTGGCTCGGGCCGCTGACCGCGGGGTTCACCGGGTACGGGCCACTGGGGGTCGGGTTGACCTGGTACGGACCGCTCGGCGTCGGGTTCACCGGGTGCGGGCCGCTCTGCGCCGGGAACCCGCCGGTGGCGGGCATGTCCTGGGTGGGGAAGTCGCCCGCGACCGGCTCGGTCACGACCGTGGGCACGTCCGAGCGCGACATCGTGACGGTCGACGGCTCGTCGGTGGCGCGCAGGTTGATGCCGTCCTTCGGCACGTGGTGCGCGCCGAGCGCGACGGCCGTCTCCGGCTGGTCGAGGCTGGTCGGCGCGACCCGGACCTGCTCGACGATCATGGTGCTGACCAGCGGGATCCGACTGGACCCACCGACCAGGTAGATGCCGACGAGCTGCTCGGGGGCCATGCCGGTGGCGCGGATCGTGGAGGCCAGCAGCTCGGCGCTGCGCAGCAGGCGCGGCCGGACCAGCGCCTCCATGTCGGAGCGGGTCACCACCACGTCGGTGAACGGCTCGGGCATCGGCACCTCCGTCCGGGGGTGCCGCGACAGCGACTCCTTGGCGGAGCGCACGTCGTCCAGCAGGGTCCGGCGGGTGCGGCGGTCGGCGGTCGACTCGGGCCGCATGAGCCGCTGCCAGTGGCCGGGGTCGCTGTGCGACACCTGGCGGCCGATGTGCTCCAGCAGCGCCTGGTCGACGTCCAGGCCGCCGAGGTCGGGCAGGCCGTCGTCGGCCAGCACCTCGAACCCCTTCTGGGTGACGCCGACGATGGCGACGTCGAACGTGCCCGCGCCCAGGTCGTAGACGGCCAGCGCCTGGCCGGTGGCGAAGTTCCGCTCGATCGCGAGGGCGTAGTGCGCGGCGGCGGCCACGGGCTCCGGAACCAGCACGACCTCGGCGGTCACCCCGGCCAGCCGGGCGGCGGAGATCAGCACGGCGCGGCGGGTCGGACCCCACTGCGCGGGGTGGGTCAGCCGGACCTCGTCGAGCTGGGCCCCGTTGAGCTGGCGGGCGGTCTCCTCCAGCACGCGGCCGAGCACGGCGGCCAACGCGTCCGCGACCGGCACGACGGACTCGCCGAGCTTCAACGCGCCGTCGTCCACCCGGCGCTTCGGGTTCGGCTCGAACCGCGACGGGTCCAGGCGCGCGCGCCGCTCGGCATCACGCCCCACGACCAGCGTGCCGTCCTCCTCGCAGAAGACCGCCGACGGCATCGCCGACGCGCCGTCCACCTCGACGACCCTGGGTGGGCGGCCGTGTGCCGACAGCACCGCCACCGTGTTGGAAGTACCCAGGTCAACGGACAGGACGCGCAACGCTCTCCCCTTAGTCGGCGGACCGGCTGATGGTGCCACGTCCGCCAGTGGGTGTGCCTGGGGGTTGACCGGATTGGGTTGTTCCAGGTCAGGGGGCCTGCGATCAGAAATTGTCGGTGCGTCGGGTCATGATGGGCCGTATGGACGCACTGGAGGCTTTCTCGCCCGCCACTCGGCAGTGGTTCGAGGGTGCCTTCGTCGCGCCAACCGCGGCCCAGGCGGGCGCGTGGCAAGCGGCGGCGGCCGGGGAGCACGCGCTGGTCATCGCGCCGACCGGCTCGGGCAAGACGCTGTCGGCGTTCCTGTGGGCGCTCGACCAGCTGGCGTCGACCCCCGTGCCGGAGGACCCGAAGCGGCGGTGCCGCGTCCTCTACATCTCACCGATGAAGGCGCTCGCGGTCGACGTGGAGCGCAACCTGAGAGGACCGCTGGCGGGCATCCGGCAGGCGGCGCACCGGCTGGGGCAGCCGGAACCGTCGATCACGGTGGGCATGCGGACCGGCGACACGCCCGCGGACGAGCGGCGGGCGTTCCTGAAGACGCCGCCGGACGTGCTGGTGACGACACCGGAGTCGCTGTTCCTCATCCTCACGTCCGCCGCGCGCGACTCGTTGCGGGGCGTGCGGACGGTGATCGTGGACGAGGTGCACGCCGTCGCCGGGACCAAGCGGGGCGGGCACCTGGCGTTGTCGCTCGAACGGCTGGACGCGCTGCTGGAGAAGCCCGCCCAGCGGATCGGGCTGTCCGCGACGGTCCGGCCGGTCGAGGAGGTCTCGTCGTTCCTCGCGGGCGGGCGGCCGGTGCGGGTGGTGCAGCCGAAGACGGCGAAGACGATCGAGGTGCGGGTCGAGGTCCCGGTGGAGGACATGTCGATCCTGGGTCAGCCGACCGGCGAGGTGACCGGGTCCGCCGCGGGCGCGGAGCAGAAGGCGTCGATCTGGCCCGCGGTGGAGCAGCGGATCCTGGAACTGGTGCGGGAGCACCGCTCGACGATCGTGTTCGCCAACTCGCGGCGGCTGGCCGAGCGGTTGACGGCCCGGCTCAACGAACTGGCGGAGGAGGCGGCCGAGCTCGAGCGCTTCCCGGCCGAGGCGATCGGGCAGTCCGGGTTCACCACGCAGACGGCCGCCGTGGTCGCCCGCGCGCACCACGGGTCGATGGCGCGCGAGCAGCGGACGGCGGTCGAGGAGGAGCTGAAGTCCGGGCGGCTGCCGTGCGTGGTGGCGACGTCGTCGCTGGAACTGGGCATCGACATGGGCGCGGTCGACCTGGTGGTCCAGGTGGAGGCGCCGCCGACGGTGGCGTCCGGGATGCAGCGGGTCGGGCGCGCGGGCCACCAGGTGGGGGCGGTGTCGCGCGGGGTGATGTTCCCGAAGTTCCGCGGCGACCTGGTGTCGTGCGCGGTCGTGGCGGAACGGATGCGCGACGGGGCGATCGAGGCCGTCCGGTACCCGCGCAACCCGTTGGACGTGCTGGCGCAGCACGTCGTGGCGATGGTCGCGCTGGAGTCGTGGACCGTCGAGGAGCTGGCGGGGCTGGTGCGGCGGGCGGCGCCGTTCGCGGCGCTGCCGGAGTCGGCGCTGATGGCGGTGCTGGACATGCTGGCGGGCCGGTACCCGAGCGAGGAGTTCGGCGAGCTGCGGCCGCGGATCACCTGGGACCGGGTGACCGGGGAGCTGCGCGGCAGGCCGGGCGCGCAGCGGCTGGCGGTGACGTCGGGCGGCACGATCCCGGACCGCGGCATGTTCGCGGTGATGACCCCGCCCTCGGAGCGCGGGCCGGGGTCGCGGGTCGGCGAGCTGGACGAGGAGATGGTCTACGAGTCGCGGGTCGGCGACACGTTCCTGCTGGGCACGTCCGCGTGGCGGGTGGAGGACATCACCCACGACCGGGTGATCGTGGTGCCCGCGCCGGGGCAGCCCGCGCGGATGCCGTTCTGGAAGGGCGACGCGCCCGGCAGGCCGCTGGAACTGGGGCGGGCGCTGGGGAAGTTCCTGCGCGAGATGTCCACGGCGGACGCCCCGCACGCGGCGCTGCGGGCGGCCGAGGCGGGGTTGGACGCGTGGGCGGCGAGCAACCTGGCGGCGTACCTGGGCGAGCAGCGGGAGGCGACCCGGCACGTGCCGAACGACCGGGTGATCCTGGTCGAGCGGTTCCGCGACGAGCTGGGCGACTGGCGGCTGGTGGTGCACTCGCCGTTCGGGGCGCAGGTCAACGCGCCGTGGGCGTTGGCGATAGCGGCGCGGCTGCGGGAACGGCGGGGCGTCGAGGTGCAGGCGGCGCACTCCGACGACGGCATCGTGGTGCGGCTGCCGGACGCCGTGGACCTGGACGGCGCGGACGTCGTGGTGGGCGCGGAGGACGTGCTGCTGGACCCGGAGGAGGTCGAGCAGATCGTCGTCGCCGAGGTGGGCGGGTCGGCGCTGTTCGCCGCGCGGTTCCGGGAGTGCGCGGCCCGGTCGCTGCTGCTCCCCCGGCGCGACCCGCGGAAGCGGTCCCCGTTGTGGCAGCAGCGGCAGCGGGCGGCGCAACTGCTGTCGGTGGCGGCGAAGTACGAGAGCTTCCCGGTGGTGCTGGAGGCCATGCGGGAGTGCTTGCAGGACGTCTACGACGTGCCCGGCCTGCGGGAGCTGATGAGCGAGATCCGGTCCCGCCGGGTGCGGGTGGTGGAGATCGAGACGCCGACCCCGTCGCCGTTCGCGCGCAGCCTGCTCTTCGGCTACGTCGGGATGTTCCTCTACGAGACGGACACGCCGCTGGCCGAGCGGCGGGCGGCGGCGCTGTCGCTGGACTCGACGCTGCTGGCGGAGCTGCTCGGGTCGGAGGCGATCCGCGAGCTGCTCGACCCGGAGGTGGTCGAGGAGGTCGAGCGGTCGTTGCAGCGGCTCACCGAGGAGCGGCGGGCGCGGCACGCGGAGGACGCGGCGGACCTGCTGCGGTTCCTCGGCGACCTCAGCGAGGCGGAAGGGGTCGAACGCGGGATCCAGCCGGCGTGGTTCGCGGAGCTCGTGGAGCAGCGGCGGGCGTTGCGGATCAGGATCGCGGGCGAGGAGCGCGTGATCGCGATCGAGGACGCGGGCCGCTACCGGGACGCGCTGGGCGTGGCGCTGCCGGTGGGGGTGCCGGAGGTGTTCACCGAGCCGGTGGCCGATCCGCTCGGCGACCTGGTGAGCCGGTACGCCCGCACGCACGGGCCGTTCCCGGCGCTGGAGGCGGCGGCGCGGTTCGGGCTCGGGATCGCGGTGGTGACCGGTGTGCTGGACCGGATGTCCGGCACCGGGCGGTTGGTGCGCGGCGAGTTGCGGCCGGGTGGCACGCACACCGAGTACTGCGACGCGGAGGTGCTGCGCCGTCTGCGGCGGGCGTCGCTCGCCCGGCTGCGGGCGGAGGTCGAGCCGGTCGAACCCGCCGCGCTCGGCCGGTTCCTGCCCAGCTGGCACGGGGTGGGCAGACGGCTGCGGTCGGCTCCGTCGGTGGACGACGTGCTGTCGGTGGTCGAGCAGCTGGCGGGAGCGCCGTTGCCCGCGAGCGCGCTGGAGTCGTTGGTGCTGCCCGCGCGGCTGCCCGGCTACTCCCCCGCGATGCTCGACGAGTTGACCGCGTCGGGCGAGGTGACGTGGACCGGCTGCGGCTCGCTGGCGGGTGGCGACGGGTGGATCGCGCTGGCGCCGACGGACGTGGCCGACCTGCTGCTGCCCGACCTGGTGCCGGAGTCCGCGCCCGAGTCGCCGCTGCACCTGGCGGTGGTCGAGGCGTTGGCGGGCGGCGCGCTGTTCTTCCGGCAACTGGTCGACCGGGTGTCGTTGTTGGGGCCGACCAGCGACGCCGACGTGGTCGGGGCGCTGTGGGACCTGGTGTGGGCCGGGCTGGTCACCAACGACACGCTCGCGCCTCTGCGGTCGCTGGTGGCGGGCAAGAGCGCCGCGCACAAGCCCAGGCGGGCGGCACCGCGCGGCCGGTACGCCCGGATGCGGGCCGGTCGGCCGGACATGCCGAGCCGGACCGGGCCGCCGACGGTCGCGGGCCGGTGGTCGCTGGCGGTGGTGCCCGCGATCGACCCGACCCGCCGCGCCCACGCGAGAGCCGAGGCGTTCCTGGAGCGGCACGGCGTGCTGACCAGGGGCGCGCTCGACACCGAGCGGGTGACCGGCGGGTTCAGCGGCGTCTACCGCGTGCTGCGGGCGATGGAGGAGTCCGGGCAGGTCGTGCGCGGTTACGTGGTCGAAGGCCTCGGCGCGGCCCAGTTCGCGGCGCGCGGCGCCGTCGACCGCCTCCGTGCCCTGTCGAGACCACCGGGTCAGGACCACCTCGGCACGCCAGAGGCCGTGGTGCTGGCCGCCGCGGACCCGGCGCAGCCGTACGGCGCGGCCCTCGACTGGCCCGCGCCGATCGGCGACGGCAAGCACCGGCCCGCGCGCAAGGCCGGGGCGTTGACCGTGCTGGTCGACGGGGTGGCGGTGCTGTACGTCGAGCGCGGCGGACGTTCGCTGCTGTCGTTCACCGAGGACGAGGAGACCCTGCGGGCCGCCGCGGGGTCGTTGAGCAGAGCCGTGCGCGACGGCTGGCTGGGGCAGTTGGCCGTGCAGCGCACGGACGGCGAGAACGCATTGGGCACCCGGCTGGCGGGCGTCCTGCAAGAAGCCGGTTTTCGCGCGACACCGAAAGGGCTGAGGCTGAGGGCGTAATCGATCTGGGACAATCCGGCGGTGGGCAGACGACGAGCGGTGCTGATGGCGGCGACGACCGTCGTCCTCACCGCGGGCGGCGCCCTCGCCGCGAGCGCCGACTGGACGAGCAGCGCCCACGTCGGCGCGTGCGAGTTCGGCATCTGCGGCACCGTCGTCAACGGCCTCGACATCCCCGTGGACATCGCGCTCGACTGGTGCGAGTGGGAATCCGCCCCGTGCGAGTCGAAGGGCGTCCGCACCCTGCCCGCGGACAGCCGCAGCGACGCCACCGACAAGATCGACGTCGACGGCTTCCGCGTCCCCGACGGCCTCCGCTACCAGGTGTACTTCACCCACACCTTCAGCAACGAGACCGCCTGGCTCGACCCCGGCTGGCACAAGATCAGCACCGACACGGTCGCCCGCATCGCCGCCTACCAACCGGGCCCGGTAGTCGGCGACGCCCAGTAACCCCCGACACCCACGCACACCCTGCAACCTAGGCAAACGTGCGCCCTGCAACCTCGGGAAACCGACTCGCGAAAATGTCGGACCCTCGTTGTAGCGTCGGTATCGGGGGGCCTTCCCGACAGGGGGACCTCTGTTCCCCGACGGCTCGGGCAAACAGGCTTCGGCAGACAGGCTCGGCGGTGGCCGCCGGGTTGCTGTTGTCAGCCGTAGGCGAGGTGATCCCTGGTGTGGGAACGGGTGGAGGCTCAGGTGAAGAGGGTGCTGTAGGCGTTGAGGGCTGGTTGGCCGCCTAGGTGGGCGTAGAGGACCTTGGAGTCCCTGGGGATTTCGCCGGTGGTGACCAGTTCGATCAGGCCTGCCAGGGATTTGCCCTCGTAGACCGGGTCGGTGATCATGCCTTCCAGTGACGCTCCCAAGCGCATGGCGTCCATCGTGGACTCGCCGGGCACGCCGTAGACGCCTTCGTGGAAGCGTTCGTCGAGCAGGACGTCCGCCGGGTCGAGGTCGACCTCCAGCAGGCCCGCGGTGGCGGTGGCGATCCTGGTGACCTGGTCCTTGGTCTCGTCGGGCTTGGCGGAGGCGTCGATGCCGAGCACCCTGCGGGGGCGGTCGGCTCCCGCGAAGCCAGCGACCATGCCCGCCTGGGTGCTGCCGGTGACCGAGCAGACCACGATGGTGTCGAAGAAGAGTCCCAGTTGGGCTTCCTGGGCCTCCACCTCCTTGGCCCAGTTGGCGAAACCGAGGCCGCCCAAGCGGTGGTCGGAGGCACCGGCCGGGATCGGGTACGGGGTGCCGCCCGCGGCGTGGACGTCCTGGATCGCCTGTTCCCACGCGGGTTTGACGCCGATGCCGAAGTCCGCTTGGACGAGTCGGACGTCTGCGCCCATCATGCGGCTCATCTGGATGTTGCCGACGCGGTCGTAGCCGGGGTCGGTCCAGTCGACCCAACTCTCCTGCACCAACACGCACTTGAGACCCGCGCGCGCCGCGGCGGCGGCCACCTGGCGGGTGTGGTTGGACTGGACGCCGCCGATCGAGACGAGGGTGTCGCAGCCGGTGGCGACGGCGTCGGCGACGAGGTACTCGAGCTTGCGGGTCTTGTTGCCGCCGTAGGCCAGGCCGGAGTTGCAGTCCTCGCGCTTGGCCCACACGTCGGCGCCGCCCAGGTGCTCGGTGAGGCGGTCCAGGCGGTGCACGGGCGACGGGCCGAACAGCAGCGGGTAGCGGGCGAAGTCCTTCAGCACTGGGGATCTCCTTGGTCCTCGGTCTCCAGCAGGTCGGTGAGCGTGGCCCAGTTGAGGGACACCCGGTCCGCCGCGAGCGCGGCGTCCGCACTGGCGCAGGCGGTGATGACTTCGGCGTGCATGGCCACGGAGTGGCGGCCCTGCGGGGTGGCGAAGCGGAGGCGTTCGAGCCTGCGGACGAGCGGCGTGTAGCGGTCGATGGTGGCGGTGATCGCGAAGTTGTCAGCGCGGCGGACGGCGACGTCGTGGAACTCGTCGTCAGCGGCCAGAGCCGAGTTCACGTCACCGGTGGCCAGGGCGGTCTCGAAGCGCGTGTTGGCGGCGCGCATGGCGTCCAGGTCAGCGGGCGTCATCAGCGGAACGGCCAGACGGGCGGCGAGCGCGTGCATGGCCTGCACGACCACATGTGCCTGGCGAACGGCGGCGGTGTCGAGCGGCGTGACCCTGGTGTAGCTGTGCGGCTTCGTCTCGACCAGACCCTCGTCGGTGAGCCTGGCGAGGGCTTCACGGACAGGCGTGCGGGACAGCCCCAACTCCTCGGCGAGGTCGACGTCCCTGATGGGCGCGCCCGGCGCGAGATCGCCACCCACGATGGCGTCGCGGATCGCCGTCAACGCGCGATCGCGGTAGAGCGAGCGGTCCAGGCGACCAATATATTGCATATCAGGACTGTCGCTGACGGAAGCCGCCAGGTCAAGGGGCACGAGCCGGGAATGGCGGGCCACTCGGGGACGAGAGGCACGGGACAGAGGTCGAGAAGCGCGGGCAGGCGGGTCAGCGGCGCAAGCAAGCCGGGTGAGGTGAGGGCGGCGACGCGGGAGACGCGGGCAGGCGGCAGAAGGTGAGAGCTGGCCACAAGTGGTGCGGACCAGCGGGGGGGCGGACCAGCGGCGGGAGGCAGGCTGGCCGCAAGCGGTGAGAGTCAGCCGCGTGTGGTGCAGGCCAGCGGGGGCGGACCAGCGGCAGGAGGAGAGAGGTGGGCCGCAGGTGATGCGAGCCAAGAGCAGGTGAGGGCAAGCGGCCTGGGGCGGGCCGGCAGCAGGTGGTGCGGGCCAGCGATGGGAGTGCTGGCTAGCGGCGGTGACGCGGGAGGTGGGCTAGCGGGGTGAGAGGACGCAGAACTCCTGGCCCTCGGGGTCGGTCAGGACCGCGTGGCTCCACTTGCCGATGCTCAGCACGGTGGCTCCCAAGGCGACCAAGCGGGAGACCTCGGTGTTCTGGTCGTCGTACGGGCCGGGAGCCAGGTCGAGGTGGACGCGGTTCTTCACGCGTTTGCGGTCGTCGCTGTGCAGGAACTCCAGCCACGGGCCCGCTTCCTGGCGGAGGGACGCGAACTCGGCGGTGCGGTTGGCGATCGGCAGGCCCGTCGCGGCGGCCCAGAAGTCGACTTCGGCGCAGGTGTCGGCGACGTCCACCACGATCGCGGCGATCGGGCCGGTCGCGCTGTACTCCGGGCGGGGTTCGAGGACGCAGAACTCGTTGCCCTCGATGTCGGCCAGCACGACCCAGCGGACGCCGCGCTGGCCGAGGTCGACGGGTTTCGCGCCGAGCGCGGTCGCCCGGTCCACGAGGTCGCGCTGGTGTTCCAGCGACGTGCTCGCCAGGTCGAGGTGCAGGCGGTTCTTCACGACCTTCGGCTCCTCGACCGGCACGAACACCAGTTCCATCGAGGCGGTCACGGCCACGTCCACCTCGTCGGCGGACTCGCCGGTGATGCGCGTGCCGAGCAGTTCCGCCCAGAACCGTCCGAGTGCCGCCGGGTCCGCGGCGTCGATCACGACGTCGTTCAGCCTCGTCACCATCCGCCAAAGGTAACGTCTGGCGAATGGCGAAGCTGGTTCTCGGTCCGGTGCTGCGGCATGTGAACGCGACGTCGGCGACCGTGTGGGTGGAAACCGACACGTCGACCGAGGTGGAGGTGGCGGGTCATCGGGCCCGGACGTTCCAGGTGGGCGCTCAGCACTTCGCGCTGGTGCGCGTCGAGGGCCTGGCTCCGGGGACCACGACGGAGTACGACGTGCGGCTCGACGGCGACCCGGTGTGGCCCGAGCCGGACTCGGAGTTCCCGCCGTGCCGCATCCGCACGAAGTCCGATGAGGACCTGACGCACCGCATCGTGTTCGGGTCGTGCCGCGCGGCGAAACCGCTGCGGCCCGCAGAGGAGGACGACCTCGGCCCGGACGCGCTGGACGCGTACGCGCTGCGCATGGCGAAGCAGCCGCAGGACGAGTGGCCGGACGCGCTGCTGCTGCTCGGCGACCAGGTGTACGCCGACGAGCCGACGTCGCGGACGAAGGAGTGGCTGCGGAAACGGCGTGGTGGCAAGGATCCCGTGGACGAGGTGCTGCACTTCCGGGAGTACGCGCAGCTCTACCACGAGTCGTGGGGCGACCCCGAGATCCGCTGGCTGATGTCGACCGTGCCGACGTCGATGATCTTCGACGACCACGACATCCGCGACGACTGGAACACCTCCCGCCCGTGGCGCGAGAAGATGGCCGCGACGCCGTGGTGGCCGGAGCGGATCCGGGCCGGGCTGGCGTCGTACTGGGTGTACCAGCACCTGGGCAACCTCGGGCCGGACGAGCTGGACCGCGACGAGCTGTACGCGAAGGTCGTCGCCGCGGGCGGTGACGTGCAGCCGATGCTGGAGGAGTTCGCCGAGCGGGCCGACGCCGAACTGGACGGCCGGAAGTCGACGTGGTGGAGCTACCGGCGCGACTTCGGGCGGGTGCGGCTGCTGGTGATCGACACCCGGTGCGGCCGGATCCTCGCGGGCGACACGCGGCGGATGGTCGGCGACGAGGAGTTCGACTGGATCGAGCGCAACGCCGAGGGCGACTACGACCACCTGGTCATCGGCTCGTCGCTGCCGTGGCTGATGCCGCACGCGATCAGCCACGCCCAGTCGATCAACGAACGCGCCGCCGCCCGGCCGGGCAGGCGCGGCCGGTTCGCCGAGCAGGTCCGGCAGATCGCGGACCTGGAGCACTGGCCCGCGTTCCGCGACTCGTTCGAGCGGCTGTCGCGGTTCCTCGGCCGGATCGGCCGCGGCGAGAACGCGCCCAGCACCATCTGCGTGCTGTCCGGCGACGTGCACCACAGCTACGCCGCGCAGGGCCACTACGCCGAGCCGACGGCCAGCGCGATCATGCAGCTCACCTGCTCCCCCGTGCACAACGACCCGCCGAAGTTCTTCCGCCCGGTGTTCCGCCTGTCCTGGTGGCCGCCGATGGGCCGCGTGCTGCGCAGGCTCGCCGACCGCGCGGGCGTGCCCGCGGACCCGTTGACGTGGAACCGGTTGACCGGCCCGCACTTCGGCAACTCCATCGCGGTGCTGGAGGTGGACGGACGGCAGGCCCGCTTCCGCCTGGAGTCCGCGACACCCGACGGCAGGGGGTTGGTCGAGGTCGCGAACCTGGGCCTGCCGCCCGCCTAGCGAGGTGCCCCGGAACCGCGGCGCGGCATTCAGTCCGAGCCCGTCGGGCGGTTCTCGGCGGCGGTCTGGTGGTCGTGAGCCGGTGTGAGGGTGGGGTTCGAGACGTCCCAGGTGATGATGTCGGTTCGGCCCCGGAGTTTTTCCAGGACCGACGCCCAGACGCCTTCGCGTTGCCAGGTGCGGAAGAGGCCGTAGGCCGTTTCCCACGGGCCGTAGCGGTCGGGCATGTCGCGCCACGGGGCGCCGGTGCGTGCTCGCCAGCGGATCGCGTTGACGACCTGCCTGCGGTTCCTCGTCGGTCTTCCCCTTCGCCGGTCCGGTGGTAGCAGCGGTTCCAGCACCGCCCACTGCGCGCTGGTCAGATCACCACGTGCCAACGGAAACCCTCCACGAGACCGGTCACTTGGTCGCCAGCCTGAGCAGTGCCCAGAGCTGGGCGATGGTGTCGAGGTCGCCGTTGACCTCCACTTCGCGGTCGGCGACGCGGCCCCACAGCCAGCGGTACACGGTGAGGGGGTCGCCGGTGACGTCGGCGTCCGCCGGTTCGGCCTCCTCGGGGGTCGCGCGCCACGAGGTGGAGCCCGTCGGGCCGCAGGAGGCCAGCCAGACGCGGCCCGCGGCGCGGATCGCGACGACGCCGTCCCTGGTGCCGCGGACGCCCATCGTGCGGAGGCGGTGCACGAACCAGAGGGACAGCACCTCGTCGATCCCGTCGGCGAGGACGTCCGTCGCCACCGGGTCGAGCGGGAGCATGGCCGCGGCCTGGACGTCCATGCGGTGCACGGTGGTCTCGTGGGCCAGCCTGCGCGCCCAGAAGCCGTAGTTCGCCTCCTCGGGCCACCAGGTGCCGCACGGGTCGTCGGCGGAGTGCAGGGCGAGTTCGTCCAGCAGCGGCTCCACACCGGACCGGACGAAGTCCGGAAGGGACTCCCCCGGAGCGGGATTCTGCTGCCACGTCAGGGGTTGGCGGCCGTCGTGCAGCCAGGACAGGGTCATGCGGTACGTGCTGCCGACGTGCCTCGCGGTCTCGCCGAGGTTGAGGCCGGGACAGGCGGGGACCTGGCGTTCGGGGCGCTGTCCCTCGGCCGCGGCGGCCAGGGTCTCCGCTTCCGAGGCCAGGACGTCGAGCAGCCTGTCGTAGTCGATCAGGGCTTTGGTCACGTGCGCGCCTCTGGCGTGATCCGGTCGACCAGCTCGACGAACTGGGCCGCCTGGCGGACCAGGTCGTCCGCGGAGCGGGCGGTGACGTCGCGGGTGATGCCCGCCTGGACGGCGGCCCTGGTGCCGGAGCAGGACGCGAAGAACGCGGCCCACTCCGTCAACTCCGGGGCCATGCCCGACAGCAGGACCCAGACGCTGGCGGGTTTGGCGTGGCCGCGATGTGGCCTGCCGCGCAAGGCGAGCACGGCCGCGCCCGCTCGCAGGGCGGCCAGGTAGGCGGTCGCGAAGCGGTCGGCGGGGTCGGTCGAGCGTTCGGCCTCGGCGATGCCGAGGCGGGCGGCGCGGAGGAGGCTGACGGCCGAGGCCGGCGGCAGGGGGACCGGGACAGCGGTCCGGCTGGGCTGGGGGAAGTCGATCGAAGCTGACATCGGCGGCCTCCTCGCGGCGTCGGTGAACTCGACGACCACCGCGGGGAGACGGCGGCTCCTGGCTGTGGGGCGCTTCCCCCGCCCCACAGCCAGGGCATCACGATCGAACACATGTTCGATCGATGGCAGCGTAGCGCCTGGCACCGACATTCCTCAACCCAGGACCCAGCGACGACCCGATCGTGATCCGTGGTCTGATTGGACGCGTGAGCGCACTGGACCACCCCGGCATGCAGAAGGTCGCCGCGGCACTGACCGAGGCAGGCCACCACGAGGCGGCGCAAGGCATCCGGGTCCTCGAGGACGCCGTCCGCACCGCCGCGCAGGCCGCCGAGGCGGTGGACGTGCCGGTCGGCGCGATCGCGAACAGCCTGGTGTTCACCGCGGTCCGCGCGGAGGTCCCCGCGCCGCTGCTGGTGCTGACGTCGGGCGCGCACCGCGCGGACACCGACCTGCTGGCCGAACTCGCGGGCGCGGACCGGATCGAGCGCGCCACGCCGGACTTCGTGCGCGAGCACACGGGTCAGGTCATCGGTGGCGTGTCGCCGGTCGGCCACCCGTCGAGGATCATGACGTTCGTGGACAAGGACCTGGAGCAGTACCCGGTCGTGTGGGCAGCGGGCGGACACCCGCACGCGGTGTTCCCCACGACGTTCGCCGGACTGGTCGAGCTGACCGGCGGCACGCCCGCGCGGGTCGCGCGATGACCGCCGCGCCGTCGCCGCGCACCGAGCGGCTGGTGGAGCTCGCGCCGCACGAGCTGAGCGCGCGCCTCACCGAGGCGCTGGAGCTGTACGTCGCGGCGATGAACTACCCGCCGGGCACGGTCGAGCAGCGGGCCCCGATGTGGGTGGCGCACATGGTGCGCGAGGACTGGCGCTGCGTCGTCGCGCTGGACGACAACGACGAGCTCGTCGGCATCGGCTACGGCTACCGCGGGTCGACCGGCCAGTGGTGGCACGAGCAGGTGCGCCGCGGGTTGACGGCCGTGTCGGGCGCGCAGGCCGTCGACGAGTGGATGGAGGACTACTTCGAGCTGACCGAACTGCACGTGCTGCCGCGCGCGCAGGGCCGGGGGCTCGGGGAGGCGCTCCTGCGGAACCTGCTGGACGGGGTGCCGACGACGCACGTGCTGCTGTCGACGCCGGAGGGGCCGAGCAACGCGTGGCGGCTGTACCGGCGGGTCGGGTTCGTGGACCTGCTGCGGCACTACCAGTTCACCGGCGACCCGAGGCCGTTCGCGGTGCTGGGGCGGGAACTCCCGATGACGTGAGGGCTGCCCGGTCGCGCCGGGCAGCCCCCTGTCACCACCTGACGGCTACAGCTCGGCGAGCCGCTCGCGGAGCGTGTCGAGCCCCATGGCGCCCATCTGGAGGGCGTCCTGGTGGAACCTCTTGAGGTCGAACGCGGACCCGTGGCGGGCGCGGGCGTCGTCGCGCGCGGCGAGCCAGAGGCGTTCGCCGATCTTGTACGACGGCGCCTGGCCGGGCCAGCCGAGGTAGCGGTCGATCTCGTCGTGGACGTGCGAGGGCTCGGTGATCGTGCGGGTGAGCATGAACTCCAGGCCCAGCTCGGGCGTCCAGCGCTCGCCCTCGTGGAAGCCGGTGCCCTTCGGGATCTCCAGCTCCAGGTGCATGCCGATGTCCACGATCACGCGCGCGGCGCGGAACAGGTGGGCGTCGAGCATGCCGAGCAGGTTGCCGTCGTCGTCGAGGTAGCCGAGTTCGCGCATCAGCCGTTCGGCGTAGAGGGCCCAGCCCTCGCCGTGGCCGGAGACCCAGCAGAAGAGGCGCTGGTAGTCGTTGAGCTTGTCGGCGTGGTAGACGGCGGTGGCGACCTGGAGGTGGTGGCCGGGGACGCCCTCGTGGTAGACGGTCGTCAGCTCGCGCCAGGTGGAGAACGTCTCCCGGTCGGCGGGCACGGACCACCACATGCGGCCGGGGCGGGAGAAGTCCGGGGTCGGGCCGCTGTAGTACGCGCCGACGCCGCCGCCGGGCGGGGCGATCCGGCACTCGAGCCTCATCAGCTCGTCCGGGAGTTCGAAGTGGACGTCGCGCAGGTCGAGCAGGGCCTTGTCGGACAGCTCCTGCATCCACGACTGGAGCCCGGCCTGGCCCTGGACGAGGTAGCGCGGGTCGGCGTCGAGCGACGCGGCGGCCTCGGCGAGCGTCGCGCCGGGCTTGATGCGGCCGACGACCTGCTTCATCTCGGTCTCGAGGCGGGTGAACTCCTCCCAGCCCCAGTCGTAGGCCTCGGCGAGGTCGAGGCGGGAGCCGATGAAGTACCGCGACTTGAGCCGGTAGGTCTCCTCGCCGACGGCGTCCTTCTTGGGGGCCTTCGGGGCGAGGTCGGAGCGCAGGTACGCGGCGAGGTCGCCGTAGGCCTCGGAGGCTGCCCTGGCGCCCTTCTCCAGGTCGGTGCGCAGGGCGTCGTCGACCTTGGCGTCCGCGACGAGCCCGGCGAAGAACGACTGCCCGCCGCGGCGGCCGGACCAGGTGTCGCACTGGTCGGCGACCTTGGCGACCTGGCGCAGCGCGGCGACCCTGCCCTTGTCCGCGGAGTAGGACAGGCCGGCGCGGAGGTTCGCGACCGCGTCGGGCACCGCGGCGAGGCGGCGGGCCACGACGGCCCACTGCTCGGGGGTGTCGGTGGGCATGTGGTCGAAGATCTCGCGCAGGTCCTGCACAGGGCTGGCGATGACGTTCAGGTCGCCCTCGGAGTGGCCCGCCTCGTGCAGGTCGGTCGAGACCGCGCTGCGTTCGAGGAACACCGCCTTGGCGTCGCTCTCCGACTTGTCGACCGGCTCGGCGGCGGTGATCTCGGCGACCGCCTTGACGGTCAGCTCGTACCGCGCGGCGTGCCCTTCCGGGGAGTAGTCGGTGAGCTCGTCCTCACCACCGGGCAGGCCGAGCTGGGTAGCCGCGATCGGGTCCAGCGCCGCGTAGTCGGTCACGAACCGGTTGCTGATGCCGTGCACACCAGCCGAAGAGGAAGCCATGCCCGGCACGCTACCGCCCGGTTCCGACCGTCGAAAGGTATTTAGGCTTGCTCACGATTACCAGTCGAACGGCTGGCGGACAACGTCGTCATCGCTCCCTACTGGCAGGATGACCGCGTGTCCAGAGCCCGTGTGCTCCTCCTGCCGGTCTTCCTGCTCCTCGCGGCGTTCTCGCTGACGGGGTGCGTCCGCCTGCACGCCGCCATGGCGGTGTCGGAGGACGACCGCGTGTCCGGCGAGATCATCGCCGCGACCCCGCCCACCGCGGACAACGACCCCGGCCCCCAGCTGCGGGTCCCGTCCGAGCTGGCCAGCCGGGTGACGACCAAGCCGTACCGGGTCGACGCCTACGCGGGCACGCAGCTGTTCTTCAACGGGCTGACGTTCGACGAGGTCCGCACGCTGTCGCTGGCCACCAGCTCCTCCAGCAGCCGCTACCAGATCAGCTTCCGCCGCTCCGGCGACCTGGTCACGATGTCCGGCTCGGTCGACCTGACGCAGGTGCCGATCGACCGCGCGGACATCCAGGTCAAGATCAGCTTCCCCGGCGGCGTGGTGAACACCAACGGCCGCGAGGAGGAAGAGGGCACGATCGCCTGGAGCCCCAAACCCGGCCAGGCGTCGATGCTGACCGCAACCGTGCAGTACGCGGGAGCGGACTCCGAGGGGTTCATCGGGTGGGTGTTCCTCGTGGGGGCGTTGACGGGTGGGGCGGCGCTGATCGTCGTGGTGCTGGCGCTGGTGGCGCACAGGCGGAGCCTGGTGGCCTGACCGGACGTCACCGCTACGGGTGATCTTCGCCGGGCAGGATGACGTCCCAGCCGTCGACCTCCAGGAAGTCCAGGCCCGGTAAGTCACCCATCACACGGCCCGCGTGATCCCGGCTCTGTCCCTGGGGCCCACCGGCCAAACGCGCCTCGGCGTCCGCTCGCCACCAGGTGACATCCTCACGAGTGGCCATCGTGTGGGGGTGATCGGGGCCCAGGAGTCGGAGGTCGTCCCGGAACACGCCCTCCAGTGCCCCGGCGGCCGCTTCGGGCTCTCCCGCCTCGCCGTACCACCAGGCCAGGTCGTGCCGGGTGGCGAGGGTGTGCAGGTGCCTCTCGCCCAACACCCTCAGCCGATCCTCGAGCAAGGCGCTGAACAACGCGGCCGCGGTCGTCGGGTTGCCGGCCTCCCCCTTCCACCAGGCGAGGTCGTGGCGGACCGCCAAGGCGAGCGGGTCGTCCAAGCTGAGGACTCGATGGATGTCGGAGAGCAGATCCGCGAAGTCGGCGCGCGCCTGCCTGGGATCACCCGCCTGCCCGCGCCACCGTCCGAGGGCGTACCTGGTGCGAAGGGTCTGCGGGTGGTTCATGCCCCGCTCCCTGGCCAGGTCTTCCAGCAGGACCTGGAATTCCCGGACGGCCTCGGCCGGGGACCTGTCCTCACCGCGCCACCAGGCCAATCCGTGACGCGCGTCGAAGGTGTAGGGGTTGGCGGCTCCGAACACGTGCACGTGTTCGGGAACCAGGGCTTCGAACTCCGCCGCGGCTCTGGCGGGATCCCCAGCGAGCCCACGGGCGCGCGCGAGGGCTTGGCGAAGCACAAGGGTGGGAGAGACGTCGGTCGTGGACAGGCGCTTCGTCGCGTCGACCATGAACGTCCAATGGGTCAACTCCGCTCTCAGCAGGCCGAACTCGCCGAGGCTGCGACCCGCGCGGCGGAGGAGCCCGTACCCCCGCGCGTACCACATGAGGTCGTCGGGATGTCCGGCCAAGACCGCCGTGTTGGCGCGCAGCATCCGACTGAACTCCGCGTCGACCTCGATGTCCGGCCACAACTCCACCAAGCCGTTCACAGCGGCTGAGGCGGCTTTGACGAGCCGAGATCGGCTGAGACCGCTCAGCACCACGCGCTGGACCATGGAGTGCACGCGAACGCTTTGGGGTTCGGCATCGTCTTGCAGTTCCACCAGGCTGAACCTGGCGAGGTTGGCCAGCGCGTCGCGGCACTCGTCCACCGACGCCCCCGACGAGTAACCGACGACCGCGGACGTTTCCACGATGCCGCGGGGAAAACCGCTGGGATCGAGCAGGGCGGCGATGTGCATCAACCGTTCGCACAGCCCTCTCGGTCCAAGCCTGTCGGCGGCCTTGATCGACATGGACCACGTCGTCGCGACCGTGAGCTGGTACTCGTCGGCGAACGCCTCGGGTGGGAACAGCTCCGGCAACTCCATGCGACCGCGGGTGAACCTCCTCAGGTAGTCGACGCACGACACGCGGCGGTCGAGCATGAACGAAGCCGCCTGCGCCAAGGCGAGCGGCAGACGCCCCAGCGCCTCGGCAAGCAGGTCGACGTCCTGCGCCGACTCCGACCGGGAAACGAGCTTCCCCGCGAGGTAGGCACGAGCCTGGTCCGGGGTGAACGGCCCCACTTGGATCTTCTGACGTCCTCGTTCGACCATGATGTTGTCGGCACGACGGGTCGTCACCACGGTCCGCCCGCTCGGGCCGTCCGGCCACAGGTTCCTGAGGTCCTTCGGGTCCCGCACGTCGTCAAGGACGATCAGCCACTGCTGGTCGGCTGTCCGCAGCCAGTTCAGGAACCGGTCCGCCGCGACTTCCGCGCCCCTCGTTCCGGGATGCCCGACCCGCTCCCAGGCGCGGGCGTAGGCGTCCACCACCGCCTCCCGATCCACGGCCGTGACCCACACCACGAGATCGACCTCGCCCTCGATCGACCGCGCGTACTCGGCGGCGAACTGGGACTTCCCCACACCACCCATGCCGCAGACCACGTAGGTGTTGGTCGGGTTGCCCCGGTGGGACGGCGTCCTCACGATGTCGAGATCGGATCGGCGCTGGTAGTTGTCCGCCAACATCGGAACCACGCCGACGCTGACCCGCGGTTCCCTCGAACGGACCACCGCACCCCCTCGACTCGCCGCTTTCGCACGTCGAACGACCAACGTAACCGCCGTGGGCCGGTGGGCGAAGCCTTCGATCCGGTCTCCCGTGCTACCGCCCGCGGTGTTCCCAGGCCTGGACCAGGGCTGTCGCGGCGCGGTTGCCGTACTCGGAGAACGGCAGCACTGTCGGGCGGCCGCCCTGCGTGCCCGCGCACACGAACAGCATGCGTGTGTTGCGGTCCAGGACCAGTTTGTGGGCCATGCCGAAGTCGGCTTCCAGGGTGGTGGCGGCCAGGGCGTTCACGTCGCTGACCGCGATCGCCTGGTGGACCGCCTTGATCCTGGCCTCGCGCTCGGCGACCCGGTCGCGGCGGACGCCGGACTTGAAGCGGTCGCTGAGCAGGGCCGCGTCCGGGGTGAGGGTGGCCCAGGAGGCGGTGGACAGCTCCAGGCTCCAGCGCTTGCCGAAGCGGTCCGCGGCCACGTACCTCGGTGGGGCGGCGACCACCGACGGCAGGTCCGGGAGGGACCAGCCGTCGTCGGTGGCGACCGGCACCTTGGCGACGCGCAGCACGGCCGCCATGTCCCGGCAGACCCGCGAGATCACCGGCGCGGCGGAGCGCACCTTGGCCTCGAAGTCCGCGGCCAAGCCGCGCTTGTGCTCGTCGGAACGCGCCTGGCGGGCCAGTGCGGCGTTCTTCTTGAAGTTCTCGTCGAAGGTGGGCATCCGGACCTCTGCATCACGCGCGAGCGGGAACCAGGCCCAAGCGGGCCACCACTTCCCTCGTCGCCTTCGATCGGTTCAGGGTGTAGAAGTGCAGGGCGGGCACGCCTTCGGCGAGCAACCGCTCCCCCATCTCCGTCACCAGGTCGACACCAGCCTTCCGGAAAGCCGCCGGGTCGTCCACGAAGGGGTCCAGTTTCCGGGCCACGGCGGGGGGCACGTCGGCCCCGGACAGCTCGACCGTCTTCGCCAGGGTGCGCGGTGTCGTCAACGGCATGAGGCCGGGCAGCAGCGCGGTGTCGCAGCCCAGCGCGTCGACGCGGTCGCGCAGCCGCAGGAAGTCCTCCGGCTGGAAGAACAGCTGGGCGATGGCGAAGTCCGCCCCGGCGCGCAGCTTGCGCACCAGGTACTTGGTGTCCTCGTCCACGTCGCCCGACCGCGGGTGGCCGTACGGGAACGCCGCCACGCCCACGCAGAAGTCGCCCAGCTCGCGGCAGAGCCGGACCAGTTCCTCGGCGTAGGTCAGGCCCTCGGGGTGGGCGATCCACTCGCCGTTGGGGTCGCCGGGCGGGTCGCCGCGCACGGCCAGGATGTTGCGCACGCCCACGGCGGCGTACCAGCCGATGACGTTGCGCAGCTCGGACACGGAGTGGTCGACGGCGGTCAGGTGCGCCATCGGGACCAGGGTGGTCTCCTGCGCGACGCGGCCGGTGGTGCGGATCGTGAAGTCGCGGCTGGACCCGCCCGCGCCGTAGGTGATGGACACGAACGCCGGGTCGAGGGGTTCCAGTTCGCGGATCGCGCGCCACAGGACCAGCTCGTCCGCGGCGTCGCGGGGAGGGAAGAACTCGACGGAGAACACGGGTCCGCGCCCGTGCAACCGTTCGACCACCGTCGTCATGCCAACAGCCTAGTGGGGCGTCCGACGCGTGGGAGACGGCTTTCACTTCCTGGGACGACCCCCCGGTGCGGCGCGGACGGGCCGAAGAGGTGACCATAGGGGGGTGTCCGCTCCAGAGCTGCTCCACCCGTTGGACCTCGCCCTGCCCAAGCGCGTCGACGAGGCGCTGGCGACCTACCTGGCCGACCGGCGCACGTTGGGCGCGCTGATGGACGAGAACTTCACCGGGGCGGTGGACGGCCTCGCGGCGTTCGTGCTCAGCGGTGGCAAGCGCATCCGCCCCACGTTCGCGTGGTGGGGCTGGCGGGCCGCGGGCGGTGACCCGGAGGGCCCGCTGGCGGAGTCCGTGCTCACGGCCGTCAGCTCGCTGGAGCTGATCCAGGCGTGCGCGCTGGTGCACGACGACCTGATGGACGCCTCCGAGGTGCGGCGCGGCCAGCCGACCGTGCACATCGCGTTCGCCCAGGAGCACCGCGACCGGCGCTGGCTGGGTGAGCCGGAGCGGTTCGGGCTCGCGGCGGCCGTGCTGATCGGCGACATCGCGCTGGCCTGGGCGGACGACATGCTGTTCGCGGCGGGCCTGCCGACGGACGCGTTGCAGCGGTTGAGCCTGCCGTGGCGCGACATGCGCACCGAGATGCTCGCGGGCCAGTACCTGGACGTGCTCACGCAGGCGCGCGGCGACTCCTCGCCCGACGCGGCCCTGCGGATCGACCGGCTCAAGACCGCCGCGTACACCGTGGAGCGGCCGCTGCACATGGGCGCGGCGCTCGGCGGCGGGTCGCCCGCGCTGATCGACGGGCTGCGGCGGTTCGGCGCGGACATCGGCGTCGCCTTCCAGCTGCGGGACGACCTGCTCGGCGTGTTCGGCGACCCCGCGGTCACCGGCAAGCCCGCGGGCGACGACCTGCGCGAGGGCAAGCGGACGCTGCTCGTGGCGCTCGGCATGGAGTACGGCGCGGACGTGCTGCACCGGGCGCTGGGCAACCCCGAGCTGGACGTGGAGACTGTCGACGAGGTGCGCGACGCGCTGGTCGGCGTGGGCGCGGTGGACGCGATCGAGGACCGGATCGCGGCGCTGACCGCGTCCGCGATGGCCGCGCTGGAGGCCGCGCCCGTCGTGGCGCCCGCGGGCGAGCGGCTGGCCGAACTGGCCGTCAGCGCGACGAAGCGGACCTACTGAGCATGAGGACCCTGCCGGGGCGCACCGACCACGTCGTCGTGGTCGGCGCCGGCCTCGCGGGCCTGTCCACGGCGCTGCACCTGCTCGGCGCGGGCCGCGCGGTGACGGTCGTCGAACGCGACTCCACGCCCGGCGGCCGGGCCGGGCGGCTGGACCTGGACGGCTACCGGATCGACACCGGCCCGACCGTGCTGACCATGCCGGACCTGGTGGAGGACGCCCTCGCGGCGGTCGGCGAGTCGCTGGCCGACCGGCTGGACCTGCTGCCCGTCGACCCGGCCTACCGGGCGCGGTTCGCCGACGGCTCCACGCTCGACGTGCACGCCGACGCCGACGCGATGGAGGCCGAGGTCCGGCGGTTCGCGGGCGGCGCGGAGGCCGCGGGCTACCGCAGGCTGCGGACGTGGCTCACCGAGCTGTACCGGGTCGAGCGGGACCGGTTCATCGGCGGCAACTTCGACTCCCCCGCCGACGTGCTGGGGCCGTCGCTGGCCAAGCTGGCGGCGCTGGGCGGGTTCGGGCGGCTCGGCCCGGCCATCGGGAGGTTCCTGCACGACGAACGCCTCCAGCGGGTGTTCTCGTTCCAGTCCCTCTACGCCGGGGTGCCGCCGAGGCGGGCGCTCGCCGCGTACGCCGTGATCGCCTACATGGACACGATCGCGGGCGTGCACTTCCCGCGCGGCGGGATGCGGGCGCTGCCGGACGCGCTGGCGGCCGCGGCGGCCGACGCGGGCGCGACCTTCCGCTACGACACGCCGGTGGCCTGGCTGGAGCGCATCGGCAGCCGCGTCACGGCCGTGCGCACGACCGGCGGCGAGCGCATCCCGTGCGACGCCGTGGTGCTGACCCCGGACCTGCCGGTGGCCTACCGGCTGCTCGGCAAGGCCCCGCGCCGCCCGCGCCCGGTGCGCTGGTCGCCGTCGGCGGTCGTGCTGCACGCGGGCACGACCCGGACGTGGCCGGAACTGGCGCACCACACGATCTTCTTCGGGCAGGCGTGGAACCGGACGTTCGAGGAGATCACCTCGACCGGCAGGCTGATGAGCGACCCGTCGCTGCTGGTCACGCAGCCGACGATCGGCGACCCCTCGCTCGCGCCCGCCGACCGGCACCTGAACTTCGTGCTCGCGCCGGCCCCGAACCTGGAGACCGGCCCGATCGACTGGCGCCGCGTCGGCCCCGCCTACCGCGACGAGCTGCTGCGCGTCCTGGAGGCCCGCGGGCTGACCGGGTTCGAGGCGTCCGTCGAGACGTCGAGGCTGGTCACGCCGCAGGACTGGGCCGACATGGGGCTCGCGGCGGGCACGCCGTTCTCGGCCGCGCACACGCTGGCGCAGACCGGGCCGTTCCGGCCGCGCAACCTCGTCGACGGCGTCGACAACGTGGTCCTGGCGGGCTGCGGGACCACGCCGGGCGTGGGCGTCCCACCGGTGCTGATCTCCGGGAAGCTGGCCGCCCAGCGGGTGGCCGGAACGCCGCTGCGCACCCGGTCGGAGCGGGCCCGCACGTCCGTCGTCAGCTGATCGGTCGAGGGACCGAACCGCGCACGGCCCAGACGCGAATACTCCACATGGGCACTGCCCGGAGTGATCTTCACGTGCGAAGATCCTCCGGGGTGTTAAGCCCTTGTCACGCTTGCGCGCCATCGCGTGCCGAGGCGTGCACGCGCTGTGCAACGATGTTGCCGCGATGGCTTCAACTCCGTCCCCTCCCAGATCCGGCGCCGCGTCCGTGCAGCAGGCGCTGCCCACTGCTACGCGCGTGCCCGCGGAACCGACCGGTATCCCGATCCGGACGATCCTGCTGGGGGTCGCGGGCGTCTCGCTGATCTCGCTCGGCGGAGCGGGCGCTGGCGCGGTGTTGAAGATCGACCCGCTGCTGACCAACACCTCGTTGAGCTGGATCCGTTACGGGCACGGCCACGACCTGGCGACGGCGGTGCTGTACCTCGGCCTGGGCCTGGTGATCTGGGCGTGGGTGCGGCTGGGGCGCATGGTGCGCAACCGGTACGTGGGCAGCGCCGCGGTGGTGATCGCCATCGCCGCGTGGACGCTGCCGCTGCTGCTGACGCCACCGCTGTTCTCGAAGGACATCTACAGCTACCTGGCGCAGGGCCAACTCGCGCTGCACGGCTTCGACCCGTACCGGGTGGGTCCGGCGGCGCTGCCGAGCCCGTTGAGCGACAACGTCAGCTGGGTGTGGCAGAACACGCCCGCGCCGTACGGGCCGCTGTTCATCCTCATCGCCAAGGGCGTCGTGTGGGCGACCGGCGGCAGCGTGATCACCGGTGTCGTGCTGATGCGGCTGATCCTCGCGGGCGGACTGGCGCTGACCTGCTGGTCGCTGCCGGGCCTCGCCCGCCACCTCGGCGGACGCCCTGCGGTGGCGCTGTGGCTGGCCGGGGCGAACCCGCTGATGCTGATCCACCTGATCGGCGGCGGCCACAACGACATCCTGATGGTCGGGCTGATGGCCGCGGGCGTGCTGATGGTGCTCGAGCGACGGCACGTCGTCGGCATCGCCCTCGTGGCCCTGGCGGTGGCGATCAAGGCCACCGCGGCGGTCGCGCTGCCGTTCCTCGTGCTGGTCTGGGCGGCCCGGCTGCCGGGGGCCAAGCGCGCCCGGCTCGTGAAGGCCATCGGCGGCGGGATCGGGGTGTTCGTGGCCGTCTTCGCCGTCTGCACGCTGGTCGCGAAGGTCGACCTCGGCTGGATCCCGGCGCTCAGCTCGTCGTCCACGATCGTGAACTGGCTGTCGCTGCCCAGCGCCGTCGGCGACTTCGTCTTCACCGTCGTGAACAGCTTCGTCTCCGTCGAGCCCGGCGTGTTCATGACCGTCGCGCGCGGGGCCGGGTCGGTGCTGCTGCTCTACATCGCCTGGCGGCAGTGGCGCGCGGCCGAGGACGGCGGGCCCAACGCGATCCGCCACGCCGCGTTGACCATGCTCGCCGTCGCCCTGCTCTCGCCCGCCACGCTGCCCTGGTACTTCAGCTGGCCCCTCGTCCTCGGGGCGGGTCTCGCGTGGACCCTCACCGGTCTGCGGGCCGCGGTGTTCTTCTCCTGCGTGCTACTGCTGGTGACCTACCCCAACGGCGACACGGCCCTCTACTCCTGGTTCTACCTGGCCTTCGTCGTCGCCGTCTCCGCGCTCGCCACGGTCTCGCTCGGCAGGCCGGACCCCCTCGAACTGTCGAGCAGGTACGGGCCACGCCCGTGAGCGACCGCGAACTCGACGCCGCCGGGATCACCGATCCGGCGGTGCGCGAGGCCTACACGCGCTGCAAGCGCCTCAACGCCCGCCACGGCAAGACGTTCTACCTGGCCACCCGGCTGCTGACGCCCGCGCAGCGCCCCGCCGTGCACGCGCTCTACGGGTTCGCGCGGTGGGCGGACGAGATCGTGGACGCGAGCAGTTCGGCGGACCGCGGGGCCGAACTCGACCGGCTGGAGAAGCAGCTCGACGAGCAGCTCGCGGGCGGGTGCACAGACCACCCGGTCCTGGCCGCGCTCGCCGACACCGTCGACCGCCACCGGATCGACCGCGGGCTGTTCACCGACTTCCTGGCGTCGATGCGGATGGACCTGGAGGTCACCGAGTACGCCGACCTGGCCGACCTCGGCCGGTACATGCACGGGTCGGCGGCCGTGATCGGCCTCCAGATGCTGCCGGTGCTGGGCACGGTCGGCCCGCGCGAGGAGGTCGAGGCGGGAGCGGCGGCGCTGGGGGTCGCGTTCCAGCTGACGAACTTCCTCCGCGACGTCGGCGAGGACCTCGACCGCGGGCGGCTGTACCTGCCGCTGGACGTGCTGGACGCGTTCGGCGTCGACCGAGACATGCTGGCGCGGTGCAGGCGGACCGGTCGGTCCGAACAGCCGGTCCGGCGCGCGCTCGCGCACCTCGCCGCCCACACCTACGCGGTCTACCGCGAGGCGGAAAAGGGCGTGGCGGGGCTGCGGCCGGTCTCCCGGCCGTGCATCGGCACCGCGCTCACGCTGTACCGGGAGATCCTGGACGGCATCGTCGAGGCCGACTACCAGGTGTTCTCCCGGCGCGTGGTCGTGCCTCGACCGCGACGGCTCGCCGTCGCGCTACCGGGTCTGGCCCGCGCCGTGCTGGCGCGGGCCGTCCGTCCGGGACCGGGTCAGAACGCCAACGCCTGAGCCCGTCGCTTCACCTCACGACCACGGTCGCCGCGCAGCGCCTCGATGGGCGTGCCGGGCAGCGTGTCGTCCTCGGTGAACAGCCAGCGCAGGATCTCGTCCGTCGAGTAGCCGGAGTCGCGCAGCACGGTGACCGTGCCGAACAACCCCTTCACGACGCCTGCCGCCGCGATGAAGTCGGCGGGGACGACGAGCACGCCGGCACGCCGTTCGGCGAGCAGCTGCCCGTCGCGAAGCAGCTGGTGGACACGGGTAATGGGGAGGCCAAGGCGGTCGGCGACCGTCGGGAGGTCGAGGACCTCCAGGTCGGGGGCCAATACATCCGCAGCGGCGGGAATCGCACTCACGGGGGTCACGATGCCATAACCTCTCTTTGAACGCCCTGCGCCAACCGGGTCATCCTCGTCCTCCGTACGATCGGTAGTTGTGGAGAGGTCTGGTACGAACGTGATCGGCGGATTGCTGGAACACCGCTACCGGGTGGACCGCGTGCTCGCCCGTGGCGGCATGTCCACCGTCTACCGCGGCGTGGACACGCGCCTGGACCGCGCCGTGGCCATCAAGGTCATGGACCCCCAGTTCTCGGCGGATCGCGCCTTCGTCGCCCGCTTCGAGCAGGAGGCCCGCACAGCGGCCCGCTTGAAGCACCCCGGCATCGTCGCCGTGCACGATCAGGGAGTCGACAGAGGCACACCCGACGGTGAGCACGTATTCCTCATCATGGAACTCATCGAGGGCGGCACGCTGCGCGACCTCATCACCGAACGGGGCACGCTGAGCACGCCGCTCGCGCTGAGCGTGCTCGAGCCGGTGCTGTCGGCGCTCGCCGCCGCGCACCAGGCAGGACTCGTCCACCGGGACGTGAAGCCGGAGAACGTGCTGATCGGCCACGACGGCGTGGTGAAGGTCGCGGACTTCGGGCTGGTCAGGGCCGTGGCGAGCGCCAGCACCACCAGTGACAGCACGATACTGGGGACGGTCGCCTACCTCTCCCCCGAGCAGGTGGCCACCGGCGCTTCGGACTCCCGCAGCGACGTGTACGCCGCCGGGATCGTGCTCTACGAGATGCTGACCGGGGTCACCCCGTACCTCGGGGACACGCCGATCTCGGTCGCCTACCGGCACGTCAACGAGGACGTGCCCGCCCCCAGCACGCTCGTCCCGAGCATCCCCGCGGAACTCAACCAGCTCGTCGTGCGCGCCACCCGGCGCGACCCGGCGCAGCGCCCCGCCGACGCGGGCGCGTTCCTGGCCGAGCTGGAACGCGTGCGCACCGGCCTGGGCGTGCCGAGGATGCCGGTGCCGACGCCCGCGCCGGGCCAGCACGACCAGACCGTGCGCGTCCGCCCGGTGCAGACGGCGCCGCCCGCCGAGCTGACGCTGCCCGTTCTGGCCGCCGCGTCCGCTTCTGCGGCCACCGTCATCACTCGGGCACCCCGGTTGCCCGGTGGGCCCGCGGGCGGGCCGCAGAGCGGCCCTCAGGGCACGATGGCGCTCAACCGGACCTCGTACCAGCCCGCGCCGCCCGCGCCCGAGCCCCCGGCGCCCAGGCCCGCGGCGAAGAAGCGCGTGCCGAAGAAGACTGCCGCCGAGGTCTACGAGGAGGAGCGCAAGCGCAACAAGCGCCGCTTCGCCCTGTGGGTGAGCCTCGTGGTCGTGCTGGCGATCCTGGTCGGCGTCACCGCGTGGTGGATGGGCAGCGGCCGGTTCACGTCCGTGCCCGGCGTCGTCGGCAACGAGGAGGAGAGCGCCGTCGTGCTCCTCCAGGGCGCGTCGCTGAAGTCCACGGTGGAGTTGGAGGCCAGCGACACCGTGCCGAAGGGCAAGGTGCTGCGCACCGACCCGCCGGAGGGCACCGAGAAGCTGCGGGGCGACGCGGTCACGGTCTACGTGTCCCTCGGCAAGCCCGTGGTGCCGACCGTGCAGGCGGGCATCGACCCCGCGGCGGCCGAGAAGGACATCACCCAGACCGGCCTGAAGTCCACGCTGAACCCGGACGAGGACGCCTTCAGCGACACCGTGCCGAAGGGCAAGGTCGTCACGCTGAAACCCGCGCCAGGGACGCAGGTGAAGGTGGGTTCGACGGTCACCATCGTGCTCAGCAAGGGCTCGCAGCCGAAGCCTGTGCCGAACGTGGCGGGCAAGACCAAGGACGAGGCGTTCGCGGAACTGACATCCCTCGGGTTCGAGCCCGTGGAAGGGCCCGCGGAGAAGAACGGCAGCGTCGAAGGTGGTCGGGTGATCCGGACCGACCCGCCTGCCAACACGAACGTGCCCGCCGGGGGGAACAAGCGGGTGACCGTGGTGCTGTCGTCGGCCCCGGAGACCGTCACGGTGCCGAAGGTCGAGGGGAAGAAGCTGAAGGACGCGAAGAAGCAGCTGGAAGACCTCGGGCTGAAGGTCGACATCCAGTTCAGCAGGAACGCGAACGCGACCGTGCTCAACCAGTCGGTGGCACCGGGGTCGAAGGTGGAGAAGGGCTCGCGGATCAGCCTCACGGCGCTGTAATTGTCGGGGGAATTGACCATTGGCCAATTCCCCCGACAATTCGCACAATCGTGTCACCGGCTTTATTTTCTTGCCCTTCGAGCGTTAGCGTGCGATGGTGAATTCCATGGAAATCGCACGGGTGACCGCCGACGAGTTGTCGCGGGACCTAGCGAACGTGCTGGAGCGGGTTACCGCAGGTGAAGAGGTCGAAGTGGTCCGGGACGGCATCGTGATCGCCCTCATGACCCCACCGGAACTCACCGAGGCGATGCTGGAGGGTCTGGTCAAAGCAGGAGTCCTGGATTCGGACTGGAAGACCACGCAGGCGGAGTTGAAGAGGTGGCTCGTGGCGAATCCGCCACTGCCCGCCGAACCGCACAGGCCGTCGCTCTCGGAGACCTTGATCGCGATGCGCGAAGAGGAGACCCGATGATCTACTTGGATTCCTGCGCGCTGGTGAAGCTCATCCGGGCCGAGGAGCACAGTGACACGTTGGTCGACCACGTGACCCGGAGTTCCGTTGCGCTGCTCAGCAGCGAACTGGCTCGCGTCGAGGTCGGCCGAGCGCTCACTCGCAATGGCGAGAGCCAGGAGGCTCGCGACAGGGCGGCCTACCTCCTGGAGAAGGTCGCCCGACTGCCCCTAAAGTCGTGCCTCCCCCACGCCGCGGTGCTTCCGGGCAAGCACCTGCGCAGCCTGGACGCCCTGCACCTGGCGACCGCCCAGCTCATGGGTCGGACGTTGACGCAGTTCATCACCTACGACAAGCGCCTCGCCCAAGCCGCGCACGACGCGGGCCTGCCCGTCGTGACACCCGGCACCACCGTCTGACTCGTGAAACGGCCCCCGGCACCATCAGGTGTCGGGGGCCGTTTCTGTCAGCCGAACTCTAGGAGCGGAGCATCTCCGCGACCAGGAATGCCAGTTCCAACGACTGCTGCGTGTTCAGGCGGGGGTCGCAGGCCGTTTCGTAGCGGCCGGACAGGTCCGCGTCGGAGATTTCCTGGGCGCCGCCCAGGCATTCCGTCACGTCCTCGCCGGTCAGTTCGATGTGGATGCCGCCGGGGTGGGTGCCCAGGCTGCGGTGGACCTCGAAGAAGCCCTGGACCTCGTCGACGATGCGGTCGAAGTGGCGGGTCTTGTAGCCGGTGGACGACTCGTGCGTGTTGCCGTGCATCGGGTCGCACTGCCAGATCACCTGGTGGCCCGAGGCGGTCACCTTCTCCACGATGGCGGGCAGCAGTTCGCGGACCTTGCTGTTGCCCATGCGGGAGATCAGCGTCAGCCTGCCCGCCTCGTTGCGCGGGTCGAGGCGCTCGACGTACTCGACGGCCATCTCCGGGGTCGTGGAGGGGCCGATCTTGAGGCCGATCGGGTTGGAGAGCATCTCCGCGAGGGCGATGTGGGCGCCGTCCAACTGCCTGGTGCGGTCGCCGATCCACAGGAAGTGCGACGACAGGTCGTACAGCCTGGGCTCGTCGTTCGTGTTGTCCAGGCGCAGCAGCGAACGCTCGTAGTCGATCAGCAGCGCCTCGTGCGAGGCGAAGATCTCCGTGGTGTGCAACGACATGTCGTTGACGCCGCACGCCGACATGAAGCGGAGGCCGCGGTCGATCTCGGCGGCCAGCGCCTCGTAGCGCTCGCCCGCGGGGCTGGTGCGGACGAAGTCCTTGTTCCAGTCGTGCAGGCGGTGCAGGTCGGCCATGCCGGCACTGGTCAACGCGCGCAGCAGGTTCATCGCGGCACCGGCGTTGGCGTACGCCCGGACCATGCGCGACGGGTCGGGGACGCGGGCCTCGGGGGTCGCGACGAGGGAGTTGATGATGTCGCCGCGGTAGGACGGCAGGCCGAGCGCGTCGATGCCCGACGAGCGCGGCTTGGCGTACTGACCCGCGATGCGGCCGACCTTGACCACGGGCACGCTGGCGCCGTAGGTGAGGACGACGGCCATCTGCAGCAGCGTCCGGATGTTGCCGCGGATGTGCGGCTCGGTGTTGTCGACGAAGGTTTCCGCGCAGTCGCCGCCCTGCAGCAGGAAGGCGTCGCCGCGTGCGACCTCGGCCAGGTTGGCGCGCAGCCGGTCGATCTCGGCGGGCACGGTGATCGGCGGAACGCTCTCGAGCAGGGTCCGCACCTTCCGCACCTGCTCCGGGTCCGGCCACTCCGGCTGCTGGGCAGCCGGGCGAGCCAGAGCGGCGTCCAACCGAGAGCGCATCTCGGGGGGAAGCGGCGGTAGCTCGGGAAGCGTGTCCACGGGCACGTCCACGGTCCAGTTCACAGTGAACAGGGTATTCGTTCCACTCTGAGAGACGCTCTGGGGGTTTCCGCAGTCGGGAAGGCGGCAGACGGCCGCTGCACGGACGGGTGGAAAACCTGCATCATGGCCCTATGAATTCCACCCGGTTGGATGACCCCACGGCGGCACGGCTGTTGGAGACCGCCGTGGCCAACGTCCAACGGGACTTCCCCGTGCACTGGACGAGCACGATCACGTCGAACGCGGACCTGGCCCCCCACCGCGTGCTGCACCCGGTGTTCGCCGGGTCGTACGACTGGCACTCGTGCGTGCACCAGACGTGGCTCGCGGTCCGGTTGCTGCGGTTGCGGCCCGAGCTGGACGGCGCTGCCGAGGCCGTCGCGGTGCTGGACTCGCTGCTGACCCCGGAGAAGTGCGAGGTCGAGGCCGAGTTCTTCCGCGGCCCGCGCGGCAAGCACTGGGAACGCCCGTACGGATGGGCGTGGCTGCTGGTGCTGGACGCCGAGCTGCGCACCTGGGACTCGGACCTCGCGCGGCGCTGGTCGGGCGCGCTGGCGCCGCTGACGGGCGTGCTGCGGGACCGGTTCCTGACGTGGGCGAGCACGGCCCGGCTGCCGATGCGGACCGGCACCCACGGCAACACGGCGTTCGCGACCGGCCTGGTGCTGGACGCGGCGCGCACCCTCGGCGACGACGAGCTGGCCGAGGCGTGCACGGAGGCGGCGCTGCGGTGGCACCGCGAGGACGTCGGCTACGGCGGGTTCGAGCCGGACGCGGCGGACTTCCTGTCCCCCGCGCTGGTCGAGGCGGACCTGATGCGCCGGGTGCTGGAGCCCGAGGCGTTCGCGGCGTGGTTCTCGGCGTTCCTGCCGAACCTGGACGAGGCGCGCTGGAAGGTGTTGCGGGAACCCGTACCCGTCGACGACCCGACCGACCCGTACGGCGCGCACCTCGCGGGGCTGGCCCTGTCGCGGGCGTGGGCGTGGCTGGCGGTCGCCGACGCGCTGCCCGAGGGGCACCGCTACCGGGAGCTGGCGCGGGCGTCGGCGGAGTCGCACCGCGAGGTCGGCTGGCGCTACGTCTTCGGCCACGGCTACGCGGCCGAGCACTGGCTGGGCACGTTCGCGGCGTACCTGGACCTGGGCGCTTACTGAACGAAAAGGGCCCCGAGCTATGTGCTCGGGGCCCTTTCCACCACATCCTTAACCGAAGAAGACCTCGGCCTCGGCGAGACGGTGCGGGGGTACCGTCTTGAGCTCGGCGGTGGCCTCGGACAGCTTCACGCGGACGATCTCGGTGCCGCGCAGCGCCACCATCACGCCGAAGTCGCCGTCGGCGACCGCGTCGGCCGCGTGCAGGCCGAAGCGGGTCGCGAGGACGCGGTCGTACGCGGTCGGGATGCCGCCGCGCTGGGTGTGGCCCAGCACGACCGCGCGGGACTCCTTGCCCGTGCGCTCGGCGATCTCCTCCGCGAGCCAGGTGCCGACGCCGCCGAGGCGGACGTGGCCGAACGCGTCCTTCTCACCGGAGTGCAGGACCTCGGCGCCGCCTTCGGGAACAGCGCCCTCGGCCACGACGATGATCGGCGCGTACTGCTTCTCGAAGCGCCGCTCGACCCAGCTGACGACCTTCTCGACGCTGAACGGGCGCTCGGGCACGAGGATCACGTTCGCGCCACCGGCGAGGCCGGAGTGCAGCGCGATCCAGCCCGCGTGGCGGCCCATGACCTCGACGACGAGCGCGCGGTGGTGCGACTCGGCGGTGGTGCGCAGCCGGTCGATCGACTCGGTCGCGATGTGCACGGCGGTGTCGAAGCCGAACGTGTAGTCGGTCGCGCCGAGGTCGTTGTCGATCGTCTTCGGCACGCCCACGACGCCGATGCCGTCGTCCGTGAGGCGCTTCGCGACGCCGAGGGTGTCCTCGCCGCCGATCGCGATCAGCGCGTCGACGCCTTCGGCCGCCAGCACCTCGCGGATCTTGTCGACGCCGCCGTCGACCTTGTACGGGTTCGTCCGCGACGAGCCGAGGATGGTGCCACCCCTGGTCAGGATGTCCTCGACGTCCGCGAGGCCGATGGACTTCGTCAGCCCCTCGATCGGCCCCTGCCACCCGTTGCGGAAGCCGACGATGTCCCAGCCGTGGACCTCGACGCCCTTGCGAACGACGGCCCTGATGACCGCGTTCAGGCCAGGGCAGTCCCCGCCGCCAGTGAGCACACCGATGCGCATCTGCTTCGCCCAATCTCTCTCGAAGACCGTTTGGTCGAGTGCCGCCCAGGGCGCCAGTGCCCGGCGTCACTACCTCGGAGCCCGAAGCGTGTCACGGACTGGATCGGTGCAGCAACACCGAGGTCACATTTCTGTGCTTACGCGACCGGGAATCCGCGCTTCTTCCGCTCCTGCTCGATCACCTTCCAGCGCGCCAGGTTGTGCCGGGCGTCCGCGAGGGCGTCGTGCGCGTCGGCCGGGGCCTGCGGCAACCGCGGCCTGCCGACGTCGTCCCAGCGCTGCCGGAGGTCGCGGGTGAAGCGCGGCAGGCTGCGCGGCAACGCGGGCATCGCGCCCCACAGCTGGGCCAGCGCGACGTGGTCGTACGCCGCGAACCAGGCCCACAGCTCCACCTCGTCGCGGGCCGCTCTGGGGCCGCCGAGGAAGTCCAGCAGGTCGCGCCGGAGCTTCTCCCGGCTGCGCCAGGTCGGGTCGGCGGGCGGCGGGAGCTGGTTGAGCACGTTGTTGCGCACCCACGGTCCCGCCTTGGCCGGGTCGAACTCGGTCGAGACCGCGTAGAACTCATCGCCTTCCTCGGTCACCACTCCGATCGAGATCAGATCGATGGTGGTGCCGTCCTCGATGAATTCGCAGTCGTAGAAGAAACGCACCGGGCCCACCCTAAGTGGCCGCTCAGCCCGCCTTCGTCTCGGGCACGCGATCGGCCGACTTGCCGTCGGGCTGCGCCGGGACCTCGACACCCGCCGCGGCCTCGGCGGCGGCCTGGTCCTCCTTGGCCTTGGCCGCGTAGACGTCCACGTACTCCTGGCCGGTCAGCTCCATCAGCGCGTACATGATCTCGTCGGTGATCGACCGCAGCACGAACCGGTCGCCGGAGAGGCCCTCGTAGCGGGAGAAGTCGAGCGGCTTGCCGATCTTGATCGTGATAGGCGTCGGCTTCCACATGCGCGACCCGATCGGGTTCGCCTTGTCGGTGCCGAACATCGCGATCGGGATCACCGGCACGCCCGCCTCCAGCGCGATCCAGGCGACGCCGACCTTGCCCTTGTACAGCCGTCCGTCCGGCGAGCGCGTGCCCTCCGGGTAGATGCCCAGCAGCTTGCCCTCGCGCAGGATCCGCACGCCCGTGGACAGCGCTCCCTGCGCCGCGGACGCGCTCGACCGGTCGATCGGGACCTGCCCGACGCCGGACATGAACGCCTTCTGCAACCAGCCCTTGATACCGGTGCCGGTGAAGTACTCGATCTTGGCCGGGAACGTCACCCGCCGCGACAGCTTCAGCGGCAGGAAGAACGAGTCGGACACGGCGAGGTGGTTGCTCGCCAGGATGGCGCCGCCGTCCTTCGGGATGTTCTCCGCGCCCTCGATGATCCGGGGGCGGAAGAACACCTTCAGCACGGGGCCGAGAAAAATGTGCTTCATCAACCAGTACAGCACTGCTGGGAGCGCCTCCCTCACCGACCTTGATCCGACGCCAGCCTACGGAGCCGACGGCACAAGGCACAACGAAGACGCGCCCCCAGTCGATACGGGCTCACATCCGCCCGGCTGCCGGAGCCCGGAACGCCGGGCGGACATGGGACGATGTCAGGGAGGAACACGACGCCCGTACACGGGAGGGCTGGAGCACGCAGATGGATTCCCGACGCGACTCGACCGACGGCCCCGAAGACGTGGACGCGGCCTTCGCCGAAATCGTCGCGAGCCTTGAACGCGACGGGATGGGCGCCAACTGGCCCGATCCCCCGGAGTTCGACGTGCCGGAGGACGAGCCGGTCGCGGCGGGCATCCGACCGGAGGGCCAGCCGCGGGTGGCGGCGCCCGATCCGGAGGAGGACGACGACGAGCACTTCGTCCCGCCCGACCCGCCACCGCTACCGCGCCTGCGAGCGGGCACGATCGCCGCGCTGGTCGTGATCGCGATCGGCGTGGTGCTGCTCGTCGTGCCGAGCCTGTTCGGCCTGTCGCCGCAGATCAGCGTGCCCGTGGCGCTGGTGGTGCTGTGCGGTGGCGTCGGCTGGCTGGTGCTGCGGGTCCGGCCGGGTCCGCCCCCGGACTCCGGGTGGGACGACGGCGCGGTCCTCTAGCGCTTGCGGCCGTTCGGCGCGGTGTGGTTCGCGAGGTCGCGGGCCAGGGTGGCCGCGCCGACCAGGCCCGCGTCGTCGCCGAGCTGGGCGGTGCGGATGCGGGCCAGCGGCCGGTGCCCGGCCCCGGTGATCGTCTCCGCGTACCGCTCCCGAGCCTCGTCCAGGAACAGCGGGGCCGACTCCGAGACGCCGCCGCCGATGACGACCATCTCCGGGTCGTACACGTCCGCGACCAGCGCCAACCCGTCGCCCAGCCACTTGGCCAGGTCCGACATGGCCCGCAGCGCGAGCGGGTCGCCGTCGCGCGCGGCGGCGGCGACGCGACGACCGGTGATCGCCCGCGAGTCGCGCAGGGCCTCGCGGACCAGGACGGTGGACACGCCGGGGTTCTTGGCCAGCAGCTCCACGGCCGTCGTGCTCAGTGCCGTGCCGCTGCAGTAGCGCTCCCAGCAGCCGTTCTTGCCGCACGGGCACGGCCGCCCGTCCGGCACCAGCCGGAGGTGTCCCAGCTCGGGGGCCACGCCGTGCGCGCCGCGGTACACGCGGCCGTCGATCAGCAGCGCCCCGCCGATGCCGGTCCCCAACGCCACCATGACCGCGATCTTCGCCCCGCGGGCTGCCCCGAACCGGTGCTCGGCCAGCGCGGCGGCGTTGGCGTCGTGCTCCAGCACCACGGGCAGCCCGAGCCGGTGCGACAGCCGCTGCGCCACCGGCGCCTGCCGCCACGCCAGGTGCGGCGCGAACCGCACCGTGCGGCGGTCCGTGGCGACGAACCCGGCCACGGCCAGCCCCACCGCCGAGACGGGGTGCCGCTCGGCCAGTTCGGTGACGGCCGACGTGATGGCGTCCTCCAGCGGGCCTTCCTCGCCCGGAGTCAACGCGCGGGTGATGTCCACCACCGCGCCGTCGGCGTTCACCACTCCCGCGCGGACGCTGGTCCCGCCGATGTCGACCCCGACGGTCAGCACTGCGACCCCTGGTCGGACTTCCGGCGCACCACCTGGATGTGCTGGACGCGCGGCTCCTCGGCCGGGGCGTCCGGGGACGTGGGCGTCGAGGGCTCGCTCAACGCCATCCGCAGCAGCGTGATCAGCCCGGACACGTGCTCCGCCGCCTTCGCGGCCAGCTCCGACCGGTCGCCCTTGATCAGCGCCGCGGCGTTGCACACCGGGCACCACCCGCAGGTCGCGGGGTTGTGCTCGCCCGCGCCCTCGGTCGCGATCCGCTGCAACCACGGCTGGGCCCGCTCGGCCGCCACGTCGACCAACAGCCGCAGCTCCTCGACCAGCTTGGCCGTCTTCTCGTCCGCCACAGGGTCACCGCATCCACAGGTTGGGGTCGGGGCGGAAGCGGACCGCCAGCCCGGTCTCGTCCATCTCCGCGCCGGTCACGACGCAGCGGCGCAGCAGCGACGGCAGCGCCACCAGCTTGCGCCTGCCGTCGACGGTCACGGCCAGCTCGTCGCCGACGCGCGCCAGGTCCAACGCCGCGTCGTCGCCCAGCGGCAGCACGATGCGCAGCAGGTACTCGGCCTCGGTGCCCTTGCCGCCGCCGGAGACCTCCAGCATCGGCGCGGTGGACGTCTCGACGCCGCGCAGCGGGTCGGCGCCCTGGTACAGCTCGGCGGCCACGTCGAGCAGCGCGGCCACGCCGACCGGCTCGGCGGCGCGGTGGTCGACGACGCTCATCGAGACGTCGCCCATGCCGGTCAGCTCGGCGGACTGGCGCAGGTCGGCCAGCACGGAGTCCTGCTCCTTACGGCGGGTCCGCAGCCACGTCGCGGCCGCTCCCCTGGCGGAGCCGGGGTCGGGGACGAGGCGGTTCGCCACCACGCCGTCGACCCGGATCCCCTGGAGCGCCAACGCGGTGAGCGTGCGGCGGGTCTCGGCGGCGACCACGCGTTCGGGCGTGAGCACGAGGCGGACGCTGGTCGCGGTCTGGTCGGTGAGCATCGCGCGCAGCAGGTCGAGGTGCTCGGCGAGCCTGCCGAGCGCGTCGGCCGTGGCGTCCCACTTCTCGACGGTCGCGGTGCCCGCGACCCCCGCGAGCAGGCCGCGCACGACGCGGCGGTGGGTCGGGAAGAGGCGTTCGAGGTAGCCCGCGAACGCCTCCGGCAGCGCCAGCAGGCGCAGGGTCTCGGCGGTCGGGCCGCAGTCGACGACGACCGTCTCCCACGGGCCCGCGTGCGCCAGCCGGTGCACCTCGGCGAGCGCGAGGAGCTCCTCGACGCCGGGCAGCACGGTCAGCTCTTCGGCGTCGAGCTCGTCGACCCCGGCACCCGCCAGGATGGTGCGCAGGTGGCCGCGCAGGTCGCGCCACGCGTCGTCCACGAGCCCGCGCGGGTCGATCTGGGCGGCGTACAGCCCGGAGTCCACTTCGGACGGTTGGCCGCCGAGGGGGACGCCGAGCGCGTCACCGAGCGAGTGCGCGGGGTCGGTCGAGACGACGAGGGCCTTGCGGCCGTCGGCGGCGAGTTGGGCGGCCGTGGCGGCGGCGAGCGTCGTCTTGCCGACGCCCCCCTTGCCGGTGAAGAGCAGGACGCGCGTCATCCAGCGTGTTCCACGCGCCGCTTGAGCTCCTTCAGAGCGGTGTCCATGATCATCTTCTCGGCCTTGCGGCGGAACAGGCCGATCATCGGGACCACCAGCTGCACGGACAGGGTGTACGTCACCTTCGTGCTGCCGCCGGACGCCTCCAGCAGGTAGCTGCCCTGCTGCGACTTCTGCATGTTGCCCTTGACCAGGGTCCAGCTGACGCCCTCGGCCGACCACTCGTAGGCCAGCACGTACTCGTCCTTGATGGGGCCCTGGTCGATGTTGAACTTCACCTGCGCCGCCCGACCGTCCTCACGGGAGTCGAGCACCTCGGTGCGCTTCACCCCGTTCGCCCAGTCCGGGTACGACTCGAAGTCCGCGATGACCGCCAGGATCTGCTCCGGCGGCGCGTCGATCACGATTGACTGGGTGGACTCATCGGCCATGCAGCGCAGGCTACCCGGTAGTTCACCAAGTCAACGCGTACGGCCTGCCCAGGCGTTGGAAGTGTCCGACGTTGACGCATTCCGTGCGACCGATCCGCACGCGACGGGACATGGGCTGGTGCACGTGCCCGAAAACCGACCAGCGCGGTTGTTCGCGGTGGATCGCCTCGACGAGCGCTTGCGAACCCATCTCCGGACGGCGGGCCACGACGTCGTAGGTGAGTTCGGCCACCGCGGGCGGGATGTGCGAGCAGAGGACGTCGACGTCGACGAGCTTGTCGACCGCGGCGGCGAAGTCCTCCTCGTAGCGGAGGTACGGGACCCACGGGGCGTCCGACCGCAGGACGAAGCCGCGGCCGAGGAGCGCTCCCCCGGCGAAGCCGAAGTTCAGGCCGCCGATCTCGACGACCTGGCCGTCGACCAGGTGCAGGCCCTCGCGGGCGAACTCCGGCCACAGCGCGGGCGAGTCGACGTTGCCGGGGATGGCGTAGGTGGGGGCGGTCATGGCCGCGAACATCTCGGTGTACTGGGCGCGCACGGCGTCGTCGACGACCTTGCGCGGATCGTCGAGCGACTCCCACAGCGACCTCAGGTAGAGGCCCGTCTCGGGGCCCATGCGGCCCCGGCGCAGCTCGGCGAAGACGCCGACCTTCTCCGCGCCGAACACCTGGCCGAGGATGCCCTTGCCGTGGTCGTAGTAGTCGACGAAGTCGACCAGGTCGCCCAGCACGACGAGGGCGTCGGCGCCGTCGCCCGCGCGGGCCAGCGCCTCGGTGTTGCCGTGGACATCGGAGACGACGTGAACCCGCACCCCGCCAACCTACGACACGAGCGGCGGGCAGCCGGGGGCGCGACCGGATTCCAAGGTCATCTTGAGGCCGAGCGAGACCTCCTTCGCCGCGAGTTGACGACGCCGGATCTCGCGGCGAACGCGCTTGGCGGGCACGTCGCCGGGCAGTTCGGCGCGCAGGAAGTAGTGCAGCAGCGTGCCGTCCAGCACCGGCTCCAGCCAGACCTCCATGGTGCCGACGAGCGCGCCGCCGACCGTCCACCGCAACCCTTGGTCACCGCGGTCCAGGTATACGTGGAGATCGAGATCGGGCCAGAAGCCGCGCCACGCGGAGGGCGGCGCGAAAGCGGCCGCCACCACCGACGGCGGCACCACCAGGAAGGTCTCGTCCACGACGTCCACACTCGCCACGGCTGGGAAGAGTGCCACGACACGGTCACGGAACACCCCACCGGCCTGGTGTATCGCCGGAATCACAGGCTAAGTTTCCCCACCGGTAACAAACAATCGTCCGGAGGTTGACGTGCGCGAGTTCAGCGTCCCCGCCACCAGCCCTGTGGCTGCCGAGGAGAACCTCACCGACATGGTGTGGGCGAACGCGGAGCGCTTCGGCAACGCGGTCAGCTTCCGCCGCCGCGTCGACGGCACCTGGGTCGACGTCACCGCGCGTGACTTCGCCGCGCAGGTGCTGGCCGTGGCCAAGGGGCTGATCGCGTCGGGCGTGCAGCCCGGCGACCGCATCGGCCTGCTGTCGAAGACCCGCTACGAGTGGTCCCTGCTCGACTTCGCCATCTGGTCCGTCGGCGGCGTCGTCGTGCCGATCTACGAGACCTCGTCGGCGGAGCAGGTCGAGTGGATCCTGTCCGACTCCGCGGCCAAGGCCGTGTTCATCGAGACGTCCGCGCACCGCGTGACCGTCGACTCCGTCGTGGACCGCCTGCCCGAGGTGCGGCACGTGTGGCAGATCGACGGTCCGGGCTCGGACGGCGCCGCGGGCGCGATCGACGAGCTGACCGCGCTGGGTGCCGAGTCGTCCGATGACGACGTGCGCGAGCGCAGGCGGATGGTCGGCGCGGACGACACCGCGACGCTGGTCTACACGTCCGGCACGACCGGCCGCCCCAAGGGCTGCGAGCTCACGCACCGCAACCTGCTGTCCGAGGTCAGGGGCGCGCTGGTGGCGTTCCCCGAACTGCTGATCGCGGGCAACTCGCTGCTGGTGTTCCTGCCGCTGGCGCACATCCTGGCGCGGGCGCTGGCCATCTGCGGCGTGTACTCGCGGGTGACGCTGGGCCACACCTCCGACGTGAAGAACCTCGTCGAGGACCTCGGCTCGTTCCGGCCGTCGTTCGTCGTGGCCGTGCCGCGGGTGTTCGAGAAGGTCTACAACGGCGCGAAGCAGAAGGCGCACGCGGGCGGCAAGGGCAAGATCTTCGACGCGGCCGAGGCGACCGCCGTCGAGTACAGCCAGGCGCTCGACAAGGGCTCCGTCGGCCTGGTGCTCAAGGCCAAGCACGCGCTGTTCGCGAAACTCGTCTACACGAAGCTGCAAGCCGCGCTGGGCGGGCGTTGCATCGCCGCGGTGTCCGGCGGCGCGCCGCTGGGCGAGCGCCTCGCGCACTTCTTCCGCGGCGTCGGCGTGCCGGTCCTGGAGGGCTACGGCCTCACCGAGACCAGCGCGGCGGCCGCGGTGAACACGCAGAAGGCGTTCCGGGTCGGCACCGTCGGCCTGCCGCTGGGCGGCACCTCGATCCGGATCGCCGACGACGGCGAGATCCTGATCAAGGGCGGCGTGGTGTTCCGCAGCTACTGGAACAACCCGGAGGCGACCAAGGAGTCGCTGGAGGACGGCTGGTTCCACTCCGGCGACATCGGCGAGCTGGACTCCGACGGGTTCTTGAAGATCACCGGGCGCAAGAAGGAGATCATCGTCACGGCGGGCGGCAAGAACGTCTCCCCCGCGGTGCTGGAGGACCGGCTGCGCGCGCACCCGCTGATCAGCCAGTGCATGGTCGTCGGCGACGCCCAGCCGTTCATCGGCGCGCTGATCACGATCGACCCGGAGTTCTTCCCCACGTGGAAGAAGCAGAACGACAAGGGCGACGACGTGACCGTGGCGGACCTGGTGACCGACGCGACCCTCGTCGCGGAGATCCAGGCGGCCGTGGACGACGCGAACCTGGCGGTGTCGAAGGCGGAGGCGATCAGGAAGTTCCGGATCCTGCCCGCCGACTTCACCGAGGCCAGCGGGGAGATCACGCCGAGCCTCAAACTGCGCCGCACGATCGTCGCGGGCAAGTACTCCGACGACATCGCGGCCATCTACACGAAGTAGGGAGAGGAAAAGAGGGGGGCGGCCTGGCCACGGCCGCCCCCGGCGGGGCCGTCTTCCGCAAGAACGGCCTCAAGTTAAGACGGGTGGCTCGCGATCTCGCGACCACGAGCCACCCGACCCCCAGTGGATCGCGTATCCGCTGTTCAGCGGACCCGATGAAGTTCGCGTCCCGTTCCCCCGAGCGGGACGTCTCCTAGACTGCCGCACCGCTCTGTCGTATCGCTGACGTCGTGATGACACCGGCCGTCAGCGCGCGAATAGGCTTGGGGGCGGTGGGCGAGTCGAGGGGATTGATCATGGGATCGGCTGGTGGGTTCCGGCTGCTGGGACCGTTGGAGGTCCACCGGGACGGCCGGGTGATCCCGATCAGGGCGGGCAAGCACCGCGCGCTGCTGGCGTGCCTGCTGCTGCGCGCGAACCGCGTGGTCACGGTCGGCGAGCTGGTCGAGGCGCTGTGGGGCGACGCCCCGCCCGCGCGGACCCGCGGCACGCTCCAGACGTACGTGATGCGGCTGCGCCAGGTGCTGGGCGAGCCGTCGTCGATCGTCACCACCCCCACCGGCTACCAGCTGTCCGTGCCGCTGGACCTGATCGACGTGCACCTGTTCACCGCGGGCGCGACGCGGGCGCGGGACACGGCCGACGCGGGCGACCTCACGGCCGCGCAGGCGATCTACGCCGAGACGATCGCGCTGTGGCGCGGCCCGGCGCTGTCGGACGTGCCGTCGGAGGCGCTGCACCGCGACGAGGCGCCGCGGCTGACCGAGCTGCTGATGGGGCTGCACGAGGAGCACGTCGACGTGGGGTTGGCGCTGGGCAACCACGAGCAGCTGGTGCCGGTGCTGCGCGGGCTCACCGCCGACCACCCGCTGCGCGAGCGGTTCTGGGCCCAGCTGATGCTCGCGCTGTACCGCAGCAGCCGCCAGGCCGAGGCGCTGGAGGTGTTCCGGCAGGTCGACCGGATGCTGGAGGAGCAGCTCGGCATCCACCCCGGCGAGGACCTGCGGGACCTGCACCAGGCCATCCTGAACGGCGACCCGCAGCTCGCGGCCCCTCCCCCGGCCGCGCCCGCCGAGGAGGCGCTGCCGGGCAGGCTGCCCGGCGACCTCGCCGACTTCGTCGGCCGGGAAGCGCTGGTGCGGCGGGTGGTCGAGCTGATCGCGTCGGAGGACCCCGGCACCGCCGTGCCGATCGTGACGCTGTCCGGGCCGCCCGGCGTCGGGAAGACCTCGCTCGCGGTGCACGTGGCGCACCTGCTGCGCGACCGGTTCCCCGACGGCAGGCTCTACGTCGACCTGCGCGGCTACGGCCTCGGGCCGACCACGACGACCGTGGACGTGCTCTCGCGGTTCCTGCGGGCGCTCGGCGTGCCGCCGCAGCAGATCCCCCTCGAAGCGGAGGAGCAGAGCACCCTGTTCCGGTCGCTGCTGACCGGCAGGCGGATGCTCCTGGTGCTGGACAACGCCTCCGCGCCCGACCAGGTGCGCCCGCTGCTGCCCGGCGCGGCGAGCTGCCCGGTGATCGTGACGAGCCGCGACGACCTGCGCGGCCTGATCGCGATGAACGGCGCGCGGCGGCTGCCGGTGGACGTGCTGGAGCCCGCCGAGTCGATCGAGCTGCTGACGTCGATCCTGGGCAGCGGGGCGGACGGCGCGGCCGTGGAGGAGCTGGCCCGGCGGTGCGCGCACCTGCCGCTGGCGTTGCGGGTGGCGGCGGCGAACGTGGCGACCAGCCCCGGCGGGACCGTGAAGCGGTACCTCGCCGACCTGCCCGCGGACGAGCCGCTGGCCGCGGTCGACCTGGCCTACGCGGCGCTGTCGCCCGCGCAGCAGCGGATGTTCCGGCTGCTGAGCCTGGTGCCTGGCCACGACTTCACCGCCGAGGCCGCCGCGAACGTGGCCGACGTGGACGTGCCGGTGGCCGCCCGGCTGCTCGGGCAGCTCAACGACGTGCACCTGCTGCTGAGACCGTCGCCGGGGCGGTACCAGTTCCACGACCAGCTGATGCTGTTCGCGGCCCGGCGGCGGGCGGCGCAGGACCACGAGCGGGAGCAGGGCGACGCGCGGGTCCGGCTGCTGGAGTTCTACGTCCGGTCCGTCGACCGCTGCGCGGAGTTGCTGTACCCGGACCTGCTGCGACTGCCCAGCGGCGAACCGGACAACGTGCGCCTGCCCCGGATCACCGTCACCGCGCAGGCGCTGCGGTGGCTCGACAGCGAGCGGGCGAACCTCACCGCGGCCATCCGGTCGGCCGCGGAGCAGGGCCCGCCGTCGATGTCGTGGCGGCTGGCCGACGCGCTGCGCGGCTACCTGTGGATCGGCAAGCACGTGACCGAGTGGCTGGCCATCGCCCGGTACGGGCTGCACGCGGCCCACGAGGAGCGCGACCTGCCCGCCAAGGCGGCCATGCACGGCAACCTCGGGTTGCTGCACTGGAAGCTCGGGGAGTTCGCGACCTCCGCCGCGCACTACGAGCAGGCGCTGGAACTGCACCGGTCGCTGGGCAACGCGTCGGCCGAGGCCGGGGTGTTGAACAACCTCGGTCTGGTGCACATGGAATCCGGAGACCTGGCGTCCGCGCGGGACGTGCTGCATGCCTGCCTGGCGTTGAAGAGAGGGCCCGACGGGGTGCGCACCGGGCGCAGCACGGTGCTGGTCAGCCTGGGGATGCTGGCGATCGAGACCGGGGACCTCGCCGAGGCGCACACGCACCTGACGGAGTCGTTGAAGATCAGCACGGCGCAGGGGCTTCGGGGCAGTGAGGCTACTTGTCGCAACTTCCTGGGGGTGGTGTTGCGGTTGCGGGGTGAGCCGGATGCGGCGTTGGAGCAGTTGGACACCGCGTTGGCCGTGACGTTGGAAGGGGGGTTCCGGGAGATCACGGCGCGGATCCTGGAGAGCACGGCGGTGTTGAAGGTGGGGGTTGGGGAGCCGGTTGCCGCGTTGGCGTTGGCGGGGCGGGCGTTGGACGAGCTGCGGGAGAGCGGGGATCAGCAGACGACCGCGAACGTGTTGGCGGTGATGGCTGAGGCGAATCGGAGTTTGGGGCGGTTGCGCACTGCGGATGAGCAGTTCCAGCAGGCGTTGACGAAGGCGAATCGGATTGGGTATCAGCCTGCGGCTGCTCGGGCGTTGATCGGGTTGGCGGGGACTCGGCGGATGATGGGGATGCCCGAGGAGGCGTTGGAGTCCTGCGAGAAGGCCGTGGGGATCGCGGTGGAGGTGGGGCTGCGGATCACCGAGGCCTTGGGGCGGGGGGAGGCCGCGGCTATTCGGCGGGCGTTGGGGGATTTTGGGGTTGCTGCTGAGGAAGCTGCCGTTGCGGAGAGGTTGCGGCGGGAGACGGGGATGGCGTGAGGGTGGGGTCGCCCGGCGGCTTTGCCTTCTAGCGTGGGTCTTCCGGTTTCAGCGAGGTCTCCCGGCGGCTTCGATTTCCAGCGTGCTGTGGCCGATTTGACATGAGGACCCCTCATTTCGACCTTTGTCGGGCTCAAAAGGCGGTCCAAAGAGAGTCCCGCCCGACCACAATTTTAAGGCCGAAATCCCCATGTCAAATCGGCCACGTTCCGTGGCCTGCGCCTGCTAGTCCCAGCGTGGTCGCCACCGACCCTGTGCCTGGGTGGTGGGCCGCCATGGTGTCTTGGGCCTGCTTGTGGGTCACCAATCAGCCCTGTGCCTGCTTGGTGAGCCACCACGTTGCCCCGGCGCCTGCTTGTGGTCACCAATCAGCCCTGGCTCTGATGCGCTAGCCGTCGATGAAGGTGTGCAGGCGGGTGGCGAGGTCGTTCCAGTTCCAGTTCTCCTCGACCCATTCGCGGCCCTGTGCGCCCATCTTGGCGGCGTCTTCCGGGTCTGAGAGGAGATGAGCGATGGTGTCCGCCACTTCCTCCACGTCCTCGCCGTCGACGAGTCTGCCGGTTTCGTGGTCCAGCAAGGTTTCCGGTGCGCCGCCGGAGTTGCCCGCCACCACGGGGAGGCCGGTGGCCGATGCTTCCAGGAAGACGATTCCCAGGCCTTCCACGTCCAGGCCCTTGCCTCGGGTGCGGCAGGGCATCGCGAAGACGTCGCCCGCGTTGTAGTGCGCCGGGAGTTCCGACCACGGGACCGAGCCGGTGAGGACGACGTGGTCGGCTACGCCTTCCTCGATGGCCAGGGCTTGCAGTTTCTTGCGGTACGGGCCGCCGCCGACGATCAGCAGGGCCGCGTCCGGGATGCGTTCGCGGATGGACGGCAGGGCTCGGATGAGGACGTCCTGGCCCTTGCGCGGCACCAGGCGGGAGACGCAGAGGATCACCGGGCGGTCGGTCAGGCCGTAGCGGGCCTTGAGTTCCGCGCGTGCCGCCGGGTCCGGTTTGTACAGGTCTGTGTCCACACCGGACGGGAGGTGTTCCAGGGGGGCCAGGCGGCCGAACGCCGCCGAGAAGCGGGAGCGGGTGTACTTGCTGACGTAGGTGATCACGTCCGCGTCGTTGCCGATCGCCCGGAGGGCCTGGCGGGCTCCGGGGAGCATCGACCAGCCGACCTCGTGGCCGTGGGTGGAGGCGATGATCCTGGTGACACCCGCCTTGCGCAGCGACGGGCCCAACAGGGCCAACGGGGCCGCCGCGCCGAACCAGACCGTGTCGATGTTCTCCGCGCGGACGATGTCGGTGGCGCGGCGGAGGACGTCCGGGGTCGGCAGCATGAGGCTGGTGGGGTGGCGGACGACCTGGAAGTTCTGGGCCGGGTCGAATTCCGGGTGGGAGCCGGTGGAGGAGGTCCACGACGGGGCGTAGACCACCAGGTCGTCGGCGGGGAGCCTGGACGCGAAGGCGTGCAGGTAGGACTGGATGCCGCCGGGGCGGGGCGGGAAGTCATTGGTCACCAGGAGGGTCCGACGCACCCGACCTACGGTACCTACCGGAAGAACTCGGTCCGCAGGAACTCCCGCCAGCCCTCGGTGAGGCCCGCGGTGTCGGTGCCGATGGTCGCGCGGAGCACGCCGTCCACATCGGACTTGGCCGCCGCGAGCTTGCGGTAGAGGGCGACGAGGCCCGGTTCGCCCAGCAGGTGGGCGAGGTAGCGGTTGACCGACCAGGCCTCCTGGTAGGCGAGGTCCATGGCGGGACCGCGGAAGTCGGCGTCGGACGGGAGCGCGGTGGGCGGGGCGGTGCGCATCCGGGTCGCCAGGGCGGGTGCGGCCTTGGCCGCCGGGACGTCGCTGTCGCGGAAGCCGACGTAGTCGGCGAAGCCCTCCAGGAGCCACAGGGGCGCGCCGTCGACGGTGTCGCCGCGCACGGCGACGTGGGTGATCTCGTGCCGCAGGAGGACCCGCAGGGACAGCGGGGACAACGCCGTCGCGCCCGCCGGGTTGAGCACGACCCGCTGGCCGCGCGCGGTGTGGGCCACCGGGTCGATCTGCTCCGCCACCGCCACGCCCGCGATGGAGCCCACGGCGAACGCGGGACCGACCAGGGCCCGCATCTCCTCGGGGCCGCCGGGCACCAGGACGGCCACCTGCCGCGGCCACGCGGTGCCCCAGACCTCGCTGACGACGTCGACCGCGCTCGGCAGCTCGGCGAGGACCCGCGCGGCCAGCGCCTCGCCGCCGGGGTGGCTCAGGACCAGGCCCGCGGGCGAGGTGAGGACGTGGCACGGGCCGAAGTCCCACGGGCCGCGCCAGGTCTCCCCCGCCGCCGTGTCCGACGCCAGCAGCCAGCGGTCGCCGTGGCGGGCGAACAGGTAGCCCATGGGTCGGGTGCTGGGTTCGGCGTCCACGCCGCTGAGCCGGTACCTCAGGCGCACGGACGGGGCCCACAGCTCGTCGGCCGCCGGGCGGGAGGTCGGGGTGGTCGGGTTCGTGCCGTCGACCTGGTAGCCCCACTCGGCGAGCGGGACGCCCGCGAGGTTGTGGAACAGGTCGCGCTGGTGGTCGAGGAACACCGGGTCCGCCGGGTCGACCGTGGCCAGGAACCCGGACTCGTCCCGGTCGCGCAGCGCCGCCGCGCGCTGGTCCAGCAGGGCGCTCACGGCGTGCTGGCGGGCGTCCTCGACCGCGGCCGACGGCGGCGGGGTGGACGCGCCGACGGGCTGCACGACCTGTGCGAGACCGGCGAGGAACGTCGCGACGATGGCCGCGACGAGCACCGCTCGCACCCGCGAGACGCTGAAGGCCACCACACCGAGGGTAGTCGGTGCGGTGGCCTCCACCGGATCGAACTCAGCCCGAGATGCGCCGCATCGCCGAGATCGACCCCGGAGCCTCCAGGGACGTGATCTTGACGGGCACGCCGTCGGTGGCCGCGTGCACGACCTCCGAGTTGCTGATCGCGAGCGCGACGTGGCCGAAGCCGTTGTAGGCGATGATGTCGCCCGCCTGGACCTCACCGCGCGTCACCGGGCGGCCCGCGGCCCCCTGGCCCTGGCTGGTGCGCGGCAGGCTCACGCCCGCGGCGCGGTACGCCATCATCACCAGGCCGGAGCAGTCCCAGACGTCGGGGCCGGTCGCGCCGTAGGAGTACATGTCGCCGCGCTGGGCGAGTGCGAACGCCACCGCCGCACCCGCGGCGCCCGCGGGGACGTCGATGTCGCTCATGTCGCCGGAGCTGGTCAGGGTCGACTTCTCGGACCCGGTCAGCTTGTTCAGCGCCGCCTTGACGTCCTTCTTCTGCGTGTCGAGGTCCGCCGCGCGCTTCTTGATGTCCTCGGTGATCTTGATGGCCTCGTCGTTGGCCGTCTTCGCGCGCGTCTGCGCCTCGGTGGCCTTCTTCGTGGCGTCCGAGGCCTGGTCGACCGCGCCGGAGAGCTTGTCGAGCGCCTCGAAGTTGTCGGAGGCGAGCACGCCGAGCGCCGACATCCGGTTGAGGAAGTCCTGCTGCGAGTCGCTGACCAGCAGCGCGGACAGCTGGTTGAAGCGCGCCCCCTCGAACGACGCCTCGGTGAACTTGTCGACCTGCTGGCGGAAGGTCTCCTCGTCGGCCTTCGCCTGGTCGCCGACCTGGGTGGCCGCCGCGACGTCGGCCGTGGCCTTGTCGAGCTCGTCCTGGTTCTGGGCCTGCTTCTCCTCGGCCTGCAGCAGCTCCTCGTTGAGCTTGGAGGCCTGCTCCGACAGGTCGTTGTACTGCTTCAGCGCCTCGGAAGCGTTCGCCGGGGTGTTCGGCTGGGCCACCGCTGACGCGGGGGCGATGCTCGCTGCCACGGCGGCAACCGCAGTGGCTGCGATCGCCCCGCGCATACCGCGCTTGAGTCGTTGCGACGCCACAGTCGCGCATGTCTCCTTCGTGATGAACCGCCTACCGGAGGGCTGACCGGACTCGAGGCGCGCCAAGCGCGCCGGTCCGCTGCGCAACCCGCAGATCGATCTTGTCCGGCACGGCTCCCCGACGGGCCGATTCGGCGGTGATCCCGTGTCGCCGTCCAGGATGGACGACCACCTGCCACGAGGTCTCGGCCAGGTTACGAAAAGTGAGCGCCCGCGTCCACCTGGTGATCGAGAAAAAATGCACAAGCGTGACCTTGGCTCGCCCGGATGCCGATCGGCGAGGCGGAAAACCTCACACCCGGCCGAGGCGCGAGAGCAGCACGGCCGAGGGCACGGGGTGCGCGCCACGCCTGCGGACCGAGTCCGCGACCGCGCGGTCGGACGTGACGACCACCACCGGGCGCCCTTCCGGCTCGGCGGTCACCAGAGCGCGGATCACGTCGTCCGCGAGCACACCGGGGTCGCTGAACAGCACCCGGACGCCGCGCGGGGCGGCGGCGGGCACGGCGACCACGCCCGCGCCGTCGAACACCAGCGTGACCTCGGCCCCGGTGCGCGCGGCCAGCACCGCCAACTGGTGCACGAGCCGGTCGCGCTGGTCCGACAGCGGCAGGTCCGGGTAACCCGTCTTGGTGACGTTGTAGCCGTCCACGATCAGGTGCACCGCGGGCAGCGCGAGCAGCCGGTCCAGCGCGGCGGGGTCCTCGACCCTGCCGACCGTGCCCTGCGCGGCGCTCGCCCCGCGCACCAGGTCGGCGGGCCGGGGGCCGGTGCCGCCGAGCGCGAGCTCGCGGCGCAGGCCGTTGACCGCGCCGTCCAGGGTGTCCACGAGCAGCGCGAGCCGGACCTCGTCGGCCTGCCGGGCCTCGCGGGCGGACTGGCGGGCGACGTCCGCGTCGGCCTCGGCCCGCGCCGCCTTGCCCCGCTCGGTCTCCGCGCGTTCCCGTTCCCGGTCGCGCTCGGCGGTCAGCCGGACCAGCTGGGCGTGGGCCTCGGCGCGCGCCTGCGCGACCTCGGACGCGGCCGAGTCCGCCCGGTCCTTGGCCTCCTTGAGCCGCACGCCCTGCTCCCGCAACCGCTTGCGCAGGCGTTCCAGCTCGACCTCGGCCTCCTCGCGGATCTTCTCCGCGAAGCCCGCCGTCTGCGTCCGCTCCTCGCGCAGCCGTTCCAGCTCGGCGACCATCCGCTCGGCCTTCGCCACGGCCGCGTCCCGCTCCAGCCGCAACGCCGCGTCACCGGCCCGCCGCGACACCAACTCCACGTAGTGCGGCGCCACGTCGTCGCCGAGCAGCACCGCGGCCGCCGCGGCGGCCACCGGGTCCGGGGCCGTCAGCTCCAGCGTCGACGGCCGGTTCGAGCGCAACCACTCGACCACGGCCGTCCGGAAGTTCGCGGAGGTCCGCAACCCGCTGATCAGCGTCGACGCGCCTAAGCGAGCGCGTTTGGCGGGCGCGAACCGCGCCACCGGCCGCAGCTGCTGCGGCACGTCGACCTTCGCCATGTCCCCCAGCGCGTCGGCGGCCAACTCCGCCAACCGCGCCCGCAACCCGTCCGGCAGCGCACTCCAGTCCACAGTGGACTCGGCGGCGGGCGTCAGCTCGGCGTCCTCCAGGTCAGGGGCCGCGAGCTCGTCGGGTTCGGGGTTCGGGTCGTGCACCGGTACAGGCTACGGCTCAGTAGTAACGAGCACAGCGTTGGACCGGCGGGCCCACGATCAAAAATGTCGTACCCCTCGATTAGCTTCCGCCCTGTGAACGCGCAACTCTCGTTCGACGAGCTGGGGACCCCACTTCGCGACACGACGTTCGTGGTCTTCGACCTGGAAACCACCGGGGGCAGCGCGAACGACGACGCGGTCACCGAGATCGGCGCGGTGAAGATCCGCGGCGGCGAGGTGCTGGGCGAGTTCGCGACCCTCGTGGACCCGGAGCGGGGCATCCCGCCGCAGGTCGTGGCCCTGACGGGCATCACGCAGTTCATGGTCACGGGCGCGCCCCGCATGGACCGGGTGCTGCCCGCGTTCCTCGAGTTCGCCGCGGGGGCGGTGCTCGTGGCGCACAACTCGGGCTTCGACGTGGGCTTCATGAAGGCCGCCTGCGAACGCCACGGCTACCACTGGCCGAAACCGAGCGTGGTCTGCACGGTCCGCCTGGCCAGACGCGTCCTGACCCGCGACGAGGCCCCGAGCTGCCGCTTGGGCGCACTGGCCCAGCTCTTCGGCACTGCCACGACCCCGACCCACCGGGCACTCGACGACGCCCGCGCCACGGTCGAGGTCCTGCACCGACTGCTCGAACGCGTCGGCCCCCTCGGCGTGCAGTCCCTGGAAGAGCTCCTGGCGTACCTCCCGGAGGTGACCCCTCAACAGCGGCGCAAGCGCGAGATGGCCGCCCACCTCCCCCACGAACCGGGCGTCTACCTGTTCCGCGGCCCGAACGAGGAGGTGCTCTACGTAGGCACCGCATCGGACCTGCGCAAACGCGTGCGCCAGTACTTCACCGCCAGCGAGGGCCGCCGCAGGCTCCGCGAAATGGTCGCCTTGGCCGTGAGGGTCGACTCCGTCTCCTGCGCCCACTCCCTGGAAGCCGAGGTGCGGGAACTACGCCTGCTGGCAGCGCACAAGCCCGCCTACAACAGACGCTCGAAGAACCCCCAGCACGCCTGGTGGCTCACGCTGACCGAGGAGGCATACCCGAGGCTGTCCATGGTCCGCGAGGCCCGCACAGGAGCACTGGGCCCCTTCCGCTCCCGCCGCGCCGCGGAAACAGCGGCGGACGCCGTCCTGGAGGCCCTCCCCCTACGAGCCTGCACCCAACGAATCCCCGCCAAGTCCCCCAAGGGCACCCCGTGCGCCCTGCACGAACTGGGCCGCTGCGCAGCACCCTGCGCCGGAAAGCAGACGGTGATCGAGTACTCCCCCGCGGTGGACGCACTACGAGAACTGATCGCGGGCCAAGACGTGGCACCCCTCCACGGCCTGGTCGCCCAACTCGACGAGTACGCGAAAGCCCACCGCTTCGAAGAAGCAGCAGGCAGACGAGACCGCCTGGCCGGCCTCGTACGAGTACTGGACCGAGGCCAACGCCTGGCGGCACTGGCAGCGCTACCGGAAGTGGTGGCCGCAAGACCGGACCGCGAAGGCGGCTGGGAGTTCGCCGTGGTCAGGTACGGCCGCTTGGCATCAGCCGGAGTGGCCAGACGAGGAACCCGCTACCTCCCCGTGGTGGAAGCCCTCCTGGCCTCAGCGGAAACAGTCATCCCCGCCGAAGGCCCACTGAAGGGCGCAGCACCAGAAGAAACCGGCTTGGTGCTGCGATGGCTCAACCAACCGGGAACCCGCCTGGTCCGCTGCGACGACCCCTGGACCTCCCCGGCGGCCTCAGCGGCGAGCTGGCGCGAGTGGGTGGAACTGGCGGACGCCGGGCGGGATCAGTACCGGGAGTACGACCACTGAGGAGCCCGGCTCCCGGTAGCGGCGGCTCCCAGCGTGGTCGGAGGCGCTTTCCGTCGTGGGTGTCGGTCGCCGTCCCGCCAGTGGTCGTCGCGGGCCCTCTACCGCACCTCGCACCCGCCTGCCCTCTAGCATTGCGGCACACCATCTGACTAGGAGGACCCAGTGATCAACGCGATCGTGCTGATCCAGGCCGCTGCCGAATCCATCCCCGAGGCAGCGCAGACGATCGCCGAGCTCGAAGGGGTCACGGAGGTGTACTCCTGCGCCGGTGACGTGGACCTGATCGCGATCGTGAAGGTCGCGCGCCACGAAGACCTGGCGGAGTTGGTGCCTGGGCAGATCGGGAAGGTGCCCGGCGTGCTGAACACCGACACCCACATCTCGTTCCGCTCGTACTCCAAGCGCGATACCGAGGCCGCGTTCTCCATCGGTCTCGAAGAGGGCTGACAGCAGGCGAAAGGCCCCGCACCCAAGAGGTGCGGGGCCTTTCGCGTCCAACGATCAGGCGTCGGGCTGCTGCAGCTTGCCCGCCAGTTCGGCGGGCTTGTTCTCCGCGGAGATCTCCTCCGACACGCCGTGGGCCTTGCGGGCGTTCGCCAGTGCCGTCGTCTCCTCGGGGGAGTCCGGCGTCAGGAAGCTGCCGGGCACCGGGTGGCCTGCCGACCCGAGCTTGTTCATCTTCTTGGGCACCGAGGCGCCCTGGTACGCCAGCGGCAGCGGGTGCCCGTGGTCGTCCACCGGCCCGAGCGGCTGGTGCACCTCGATGAACTCGCCGTGCGGGAGCCGCTTGATGATGCCGGTCTCGACGCCGTGCTCCAGCACCTCGCGGTCGCCCCGCTGCAAGCCGAGGCACAACCGGTAGGTGATGTAGTACGCCAGCGGCGGCACCAGCAACATGCCCACGCGGCCGACCCACGTCAGCGCGTTCAGCGAGATGTCGAACTTCATCGCGATGATGTCGTTGCCGCCCGAGAGCAGCAGGACCATGAAGAACGAGATCGCCATCGCGCCCAGCGCGGTCCGCACCGGCACGTCGCGGGGACGCTGGAGCAGGTTGTGGTGCGCGTAGTCCTTGGTGAGCTTCTTCTCGATCCACGGGTAGAACGCGGCCACCTGCGTGAGCAGCGGCAGGCCCAGGATGAACGGCAGGAACGCCGCCGGGATCGTGTAGTTGCCGAGGTACAGCTCCCACGCGGGCCACAGGCGGATCAGACCGTCGGTCCAGCCCATGTACCAGTCGGGCTGGACGCCCGCGGACACCTGCGCCGGGTTGTACGGGCCGAAGTTCCACACCGGGTTGATCTGGAAGAGGCCGCCCATGATGGCGGTGACCGCGACGACCACGGCGAAGAAGCCGCCGCCCTTGGCCGCGAACACCGGCATGATGCGGACGCCGACGACGTTGGTCTCCTTGCGGCCCACGCCGGGGAACTGCGTGTGCTTCTGGTACCAGACCAGCGCCAGGTGGACCGCCACGAGACCCAGGATGATCGCGGGGATCAGCAGGATGTGCAGCGTGTAGAACCTGGGGATGATCTCGGTGCCGGGGAACTCGCCGCCGAAGGCCAGCCAGTTGATCCAGGTGCCGACCACGGGGAACGAGATCAGCAGGGCCGCCATCACGCGGAGGCCGGTGCCGGACAGCAGGTCGTCGGGGAGCGAGTAGCCGAGGAAGCCCTCGATCGCGCCGAGCATGAACAGCAGGATGCCGATGACCCAGTTGATCTCACGCGGGCGGCGGAACGCGCCGGTGAAGAAGATCCGGAGCATGTGCACGACGATCGCGGCCATGAACAGCAGCGCGGCCCAGTGGTGCACCTGGCGGACGAACAGACCGCCGCGGACCTCGAACGAGATCTGGAGGGTCGACTCGAACGCGCGGGACATCTCGATGCCCTGGAGGTTCGTGAAGGAGCCGTTGTAGACGACCTCCTGCATGGAGGGGTCGAAGAACAGCGCCAGGTACGTGCCAGACAGCAGCAGGATGATGAAGCTGTACAGCGCGATCTCGCCGAGCAGGAACGACCAGTGCGTCGGGAAGACCTTGTTCAGCTGCTTGCGCATGCCGCCGGCGAAGTGGAAGCGCTCGTCGGCGGCCTTGGCGGCCCCGCCTGCCGCGCGAGCGGCCGCGTTGGGCTGCTTCGTCGGAGTGGTGATGGCACTCATGACTTACGCTCCCAGAACGCCGGACCCACGGCTTCGATGAAGTCGCCGCGAGCGATCAAGTATCCGTCCTCGTCCACCGTGATCGGCAGCTGCGGCAGGGCTCGGGTGGCCGGACCGAACCGCGGCTTCGCGTAGTGGAAGACGTCGAACTGCGACTGGTGGCACGGGCAGAGCAGGAGACCGGTCTGCTGCTCGTACAACGAGGTCGGACAGCCCAGGTGGGTGCAGATCTTCGAGTACGCGTAGAAGTCACCGTAGTTGAAGTCCTCCTGACCCGCACGCTTGACGACCGGCTGGCCGGGGCGGAGGCGGATCAGCATGACGGGACCGTCGGCGCTCTTGATCGCGTGGACGAGGGCTTCCTCGTTGTTCCGGTCCGACTCGCGGAACGGGAACACGGTCTCGAAGCCACCGGCCTCCAGGTCCTCCGGGCGGACCAGCTCGACCTCGTGGAACTTGCCGGTGTGGCGGCGCAGGTAGACCTTCTCGCCGTTCACGGGCTTCCACGCGGTGTGCCAGAGCGACTTGCTGCTGTCGCTGTCCTGCCACGGGTTCTTGATCAGACCGCCGAGCGGGACGGCCAGCACGCCGAGGCCGAAGATGCCCGCACCGAGACCGGCGGTCTTCTTGATCAGCGAACGGCGGCCGAGCGTGCTGCGCTCACCGGCGTCGGCCAGCTCCGCGAGCACCGTGGCCTGGTCGACCTGGGCCGACGGGCCGTCGTGGCGCTGCTGCACGGCGAGCTCGTCCGGGATGAACTTCTTGGTGTAGAGCAGAGCGCCCACACCCAGACCCAGGATCGCGATGCCGAGGGTGATGCCGATGATCGGGTTGTACAGGGTGTAGAGCAGGTGCTTGCCGCTGTTCGGCGCCTCGTAGCGCCACGGCCAGAACAGGAACGCCGCCAGGAACGCGACGCCGCCCAGCGCGGCGATGAGGAACCAGAGCGCGACCAGGCGCTCGGCCCGCTTCTCCGCGCGGGTGCCCTTGACGGGCCACTTGTCCTCGTAGTGGACGAGCTCGACGCCGTCCATCTTCAGGCCGAGCTTGACCAGCTCGTCCCTGCTCATCTGTCCGAGCTCGTCCTCAGTGGGCAGCTCGGTCGGCGTGTCGCCGCTCATGCCTTGGCTCCGATCCAGAGGGTCACGCCGATCAGGGCGGCGATCCCCACGATGAACGCGATCAGACCCTCAGATACCGGGCCGAGCCCGCCGAGGGCGGCACCACCGGGGTTGTTGTTCCCGTCGGTGACCGACTTGATGTACGCGATGATGTCCTTCTTCTCCTCCGGCGTGAGCTGCCGGTCGGAGAACTTCGGCATGTTCTGCGGGCCCGTGAGCATGGCCGTGTAGATCTGCTCCTCGGTCACGCCGTCCAGCGCGGGCGCGAACTTGCCCGAGGACAGCGCGCCGCCGCGGCCGGTGAAGCTGTGGCAGGCCGAGCAGTTGAGCCGGAACAGCTCGCCGCCTCGCGCGGGCTCCTTGCCCTGGAGCGCCAGACCGTTCTCGTCCGGGGCCTCCGGGCCGCCGCCCTTGGACTGGATGAACGCGCCGAGCGCGTCGATCTCCTCCGGGGTGAACTTCACCGGCTTGCGCGTGGCCTGCGCTTCCTGGCGCGCCATCGGCATCCGGCCGGTCGACACCTGGAAGTACACCGCGGCGTCGCCGACGCCGATGAGGCTCGGGCCGCGGTCCTTCACGCCGTCCAGTGCCGTGCCGTGGCAGCTGAGGCAGGTGTTGTTGTAGAGCTGTTCACCCTGCCGCACCAGGGCCGGGTCGTCCTGCGCCTGGGCGGTCTGCGGGTTCGGCGCGAGCGCCGTGAACAGAAAGCCCGCGCTGAGCAACGCGAACCCGAGCGCGAGGAGGCCCGAGATCCGCCTGCGCAGCTTGGTGCGCGTCCGGGCCCTCTTGGTGTTGGTGGTCATGTGTGCGGCAACCCTTGCTGTCAGTTCGGGGCTTCGTGCTCGTGGTGGGTCAGGGCACGACGTAGATGACGGCGAACAGGCCGATCCAGACGACGTCGACGAAGTGCCAGTAGTACGACACGACGATCGCGGAGGTCGCCTGCGCCGGGGTGAACTTGCTCAGCTTGGTGCGGATGAGCAGGAACCCGAACGCGATCAGGCCGCCGATCACGTGCAGACCGTGGAAGCCGGTGGTGAGGAAGAAGACGGTGCCGAACGCGGACGACGGGATCGTCGTGCCGTGGTGCACCAGCTCGTAGTACTCCCCGGCCTGACCAGCGACGAAGATCGCGCCCATGATCAGCGTCACCACGTACCAGCGGCGCAGACCGAAGACGTCGCCGCGCTCGGCGGCGAACACTCCCCACTGACAGGTGAAGGAGGAGGCGACCAGGATGACCGTGAAGAACAGGGCGTACGGCCTGTTCAGCTCGGTCGGCTCCGGGGGCCAGACACCTTCGTTCTGGGCTTTCACCGTGAAGAACATGGCGAAGAGCCCAGCGAAGAACATGAGCTCGCTGGACAGCCAAACGATCGTGCCGACGCTGACCATGTTCGGGCGGTTCAGCGAGTGCACGCGCTGGCCGGTGGAAGGCGCTGCCGTTGTCACGTGACGCATTATTGCTTGCAGGTTTTCCGTCCGCCCATCGGGTCCAACCGGGGTGAACGGGGGCTCACCGGCTGCCCGGATCACGGAGGGTGAGGGAATCGCATGGCGGTGCTCGGCTGGTTGCGTGAACTGCTGCGGCGGGATCGGGAACCCGAACTCCTGACCGGATCTCCCGGACTGGTCGTGGTGGTCGAGGCGTTCGACCCGGCGGAGGCGGACTCGGCCGCGCTCGCCCGCTCGGAGCGCTGGGACCCGGACCGGCCCGCCGTGCTGCGCCACCACCTCGTCCTCCCCCCTGACCAGGTCGAACGCGCCGCGACGCTGCTCGCGCAGGACGGCTACGAGCTGCGTCCGGTCGACGGTGAACCCGGTCACCTGCACGCCGTGCGGGTGCAGGTGCTGGACGCGCTGCACTGCGCCCAGGAGCGTTCGCGGATGGCGGGCCTCGCCCAGCGGCTGGGCGGTGACGCACCGGGGTGGGATGCGCTGCAACCCGAGCCCGCCTAGGCCGATAGCATCGCCACACCTGGTCACCCGACCCGCCGGAGGATCGTCCACATGAGCACGCCGACCACGAAGATCCTGGTGTTCAGCCACCGCCCCGAGGTGCGTGAGACGATCATCACGGCCGTGGGTCGTCGTCCGGCCCCCGATCTGGGCAAAGTGGACTACATCGAGGCAGGCACGATCGCCGAGGTGCTGTACGAGGTGGACAACGGCAACGCCGACCTCCTCATCCTCGACGGCGAGGCGCAGCCGACCGGTGGCATGGGCCTGTCCCGCCAGCTGAAGAACGAGATCACCGAGTGCCCGCCGATCGTGGTGGCGGTGCGCCGCCGGGACGACCGGTGGCTCGCTACCTGGTCGCAGGCCGACGCGGTGATCGTGCACCCGCTGGACCCGCTGGCCGCCGCCGAGACCGTGGCCGAGGTGCTGCGGACCACGGTGTCGCTGCCCGTCGTGCGCGGCTGAGCGGCAGGCCATGTCCAGAACCTGGCCGTTACTGCTGAACCAGCTCGTCGACCGGGTCGACCTCTCCGCCGAGGACACCGGCTGGGCGATGGACCAGGTCATGACCGGGTCCGCCACGAGCGCCCAGATCGCCGGGTTCGTCGTGGCGCTGCGCGCCAAGGGCGAGACGCCCGAGGAGGTCGACGGCTTCGCCACGATGATGCTGGAGCACGCGCGCCGCTTCACCGTGGACGTGCGGGCCGTCGACATCGTCGGCACCGGCGGCGACAACTCCGGCTCGGTCAACATCTCCACGATGGCCGCGATCGTGACCGCCGCGGCGGGCGTGCCCGTGGTCAAGCACGGCAACCGCGCGGCGTCGTCGAAGTGCGGCACGGCCGACGTGCTGGAAGCGCTGGGCGTGGCGATCGACCTGCCGCCCAAGGGCGTCCAGACGACCGCCGTCGAGCTGGGCGTCGGGTTCTGCTTCGCCCCGATCTTCCACCCCGCCCTGCGCTTCGCGGGCCCCACCCGCGGTGAGCTCGGCATCCCCACGGTGTTCAACCTGCTCGGCCCGCTGACGAACCCCGCGCAACCCGCGGTGGGTCTCGTGGGCTGCGCGCGGGTCAACGCCGCCCCGCTGATCGCGGCCGTGTTCGCCCGGCGCGGCAAGACCGCCCTCGTGGTGCGCGGCGACGACGGCCTGGACGAGATCACCACCACGACCACTACGGCGGTGTGGGTCGCCGACGGCGGCACCGTGCGCACCGACGTGATCGACCCCTCTCGGCTCGGCGTGCGACCCGCGCTGCCCGAGGACCTGCGCGGTGGCGACGCGGCGACGAACGCCGAGGTCGTGCGCGAACTGCTGGCCGGCAAGCCCGGCGCGGTGCGCGACGCCGTCCTGATCAACGCCGCGGGCGCCATCGCCGCCCACCGCGGTCTCTCCGGCGACCTGCACGCCGACCTGGCGGCCGCGCTGGGCGCGGCCGGGGACGCCATCGACTCCGGCTCGGCGGCGGACCTGCTGCGCCGTTGGGCCGCCCGGTCCACGGAGCTGAAGGCCCATCCGGTCGACTGATTGCGCCGTTCGGGGAGTTTGAGGGCCGTTGGCTGAGGTTTCAGTCACTGGTTCACGCACCCGCAACGATGCGGGTTCATGCTGGTACCACGAACGCGATCGGACGCTGTCGGTCGCGTCACCACGCGAGGCCGCTGTCGGCCGAGCCCTCCGAGCGAGCGAGGAGACATGACAGTTCTGTCTGCGATCATGACGCGGGTGGTTTCACCGGTCGCGAGGATGGTCTACCGACCGACAGTCGAGGGCTTGGAGAACATCCCCGGCACAGGACCCGTGATCCTGGCGGCGAACCACCTGTCGTTCGTCGACAGCATGATCATCCCCATCGTGGTGCCCCGGCGGGTCTACTTCCTCGCCAAGGCCGAGTACTTCGAGGGCACGGGCTTCCGCGGGGCGCTGTCGCGCTGGTTCTTCACCGGCATGGGCAACATCCCGGTGCGCCGCGGCCAGGGCCGGTCGGCCCGCGACTCGCTGGACACCGTGATCAAGGTGCTGGCGGACGGCGACGCGTTCGGCATCTACCCCGAGGGCACCCGGTCGTTGGACGGCATGCTGCACCGCGGCCGCACGGGCGTGGCGCGGATCGCGCTGGAGTCCGGCGCGCCGGTCGTGCCGATCGGTCTCGTGGGCACGGACAAGGTGATGGCCGTCGGCCGGAAGATGCCGCGCATCGTGCCGGTGACGGTGCGGTTCGGCAAGCCGCTGGACTTCTCCCGCTACGCGGGCATGCAGGACTCGCTGCCGGTGCTGCGGTCGGTGACCGACCAGATCGTCTACAACATCCTCGAGCTGTCCGGACAGGACTACGTGGACAACTACCAGGCGAGCGCCACGGCCGCCTGAGAGTCCCCTTGAGACGCGAAGAGGGCCACCCCGGACTTCGGGGGTGGCCCTCTTCGTTCGCGCTGGGTGGGACTACTCGTGGTTGGGACCCGTGTGGTACTCGAACACGAGGCCACCGACCATGATCAGGACCAGCACGATCCCGATCACGAGCAGCCAGATGTGCCAGAACGCCAACGCCAGGCCCGCCACGGCGGCCGAGGCGGCGAGACCGATCGGCCAGTAGCTGCCGGGGCTGAAGAAGCCCAGCTCGCCCGCGCCGTCGCTGATCTCCGCGTTGGGGCTGTCCTCCGGGCGCTGCTCGATGCGCCGCGACACGAACCGGAAGTACGTGCCGACGATCAACGCCAGCCCACCGGTCAGGGCCAGGGCGACGATGCCGACCGGCTCGTGCGACCAGACCCCGTAGACCACTGCCATCAGGAACGAGAAGGCGGTGATCAAGTCAAAAATCCGGGCTTCGACCTTCATGGTGTTTCCTCGCTCTCCGCGCTCGCTACCCGGACTACTTCGAGCCGCCGCCGGACGCCTCGCGGGCGGTCCGATCGGTGTTGAAGGGCTCGGTCGTGGTCGAGTGCGGCGTGCACCAGTCGGCGCAGTTCAGCTCGGTGAGCGCCTCGGCGGCCGTGTAGGTCTTGCCGGTCTTCTCGTTGACCTGCTGGCGCAGCTTGATGTACTTGTCGAAGTCCGCCGACTCCAGAGCGCGGACCTCGAAGTTCATCACCGAGTGGTAGGTGCCGCACAGCTCGGCGCAGCGACCCACGAACGAGCCGGGACGGTCGATCCGGTCGATCTGGAAGACGCTGTCCTGGTTGTTCTTGTCCGGCTCCGGGAAGACGTCCCGCTTGAAGTGGAACTCCGGGACGTAGAACGAGTGGATCACGTCGGTCGACTTCAGCGTGAAGCGGATCGACTTGCCCGCGGGCAGCACCAGCAGCGGGACCTCGCCGGAGCTGCCGGTGGTCCGCACGGCCTGCTTCGCCGCGTCCTCGGTCTTGAACTCCGGGTACTGGAACTCCCAGTTCCACTGGAACGCGATCACGTCCACGGTGACGTCAGCCGGCTTCGACTTGTCCGTCACGTAGTTCTGGGTGATCGCCGTGAAGTAGAAGAGAACCGCCACGATGATCGTCGGAACGACGATGAGCACGAGTTCCAACGGCAGGTTGTACGCCGTCTGACGAGGCAGTTCCTCGCTCTTCTTGCGGTGGAACGCGATCGACCACAGGATCAGGCCCCAGACGATCACGCCCACGACCAGCGCGGCGACCACGGACCAGGTCCACAGCTCGCGCATCCTCTCGGCCTGCGGCGTGACGGCCACGGGCCATCCGAAGCGCAGGACCTCTTCCGTGGAGCAACCGGTGGCCCCGATGCCGACCAGGCCGACTAGCCCGGCGACCTTGGCCGTCCGTGCTGCCCTGGTGCCCTCCTTCAGGCCCACTGCTCGCGCCTCCTCAAAGACGGTGCACGGCCCGCGGTGGTGGTCTGCGGGCCGGTGAAAAACACGCTGTCCGACCAAGAGGAAGTCCTGGCCGGGATCATGCGGGAGCGTAGCCCAGCACGGTGAGCGCCACCCCTCGGGGGCAGTGCGCCGTAGTGCAGTTTCGGTCACACCGAGCCACCCCGGCATACTGGTGGCCTTCCTTACGCGACACGAGAGGTGCCGATCGCTGTGTGCGGCTTCGTGGGACTGGTCAGCCCTGACAAGAGCCAAGCGGAGCACGCGCGCCCCGCGGTGGCGGCGGCCCTGCGCTGCCAGCGGCACCGCGGGCCCGACGAGAGCGGGACCTGGCAGGGCGACGAGGTGGTCTGGGGCTTCAACCGCCTGTCGATCATCGACGTCGAGCACTCCCACCAGCCCATGCCGTGGGGTCCGCCGGAGGAGCCGGGTCGGTACACGATCCTGTTCAACGGCGAGATCTACAACTACCTGGAGCTGCGCGCGGAGCTGACCGGCAAGTACGGCGCCCGCTTCGCCACGGACGGCGACACCGAGACCATCGTCGCGGCCTACCACTACCTCGGCCCGGCCGCCGTGGCCCGGTTGCGCGGCATGTTCGCGTTCCTCATCTGGGACTCCCAGCGCAAGGTCGTCTTCGGCGCCAGGGACCCGTTCGGCATCAAGCCGCTGTACTACGCGGTCGGCCCGCACGGCGTCGCCCTCTCCAGCGAGAAGAAGAGCGTCCTCGCCCTCGCGCCGACCATCGGCATCCGGCCGACGCTCGACCGCAAGGCGCTCCAGCACTACCTGATCCTCCAGTACGTGCCCGAGCCCGAGTCGCTGCACGGCGAGATCAGGCGCATCGAGTCCGGCACCTCCTTCACCATCCGCCCCGGCGGCAAGCCGGTGACCGAGCGGTACTTCCCCGCGACGTTCCGCCCGCGCGCCGTACGCGGCGAGTCGGACGAGAACCGCCTGTACGACGAGATCACCGAGGCGCTGCGCGACTCCGTCGCCAAGCACATGCGCGCCGACGTGACCGTCGGCTCCTTCCTGTCGGGCGGCATCGACTCCACGGTCATCGCCGCGCTGGCCAAGGAGCACAACCCGGACCTGATCACCTTCACGACCGGCTTCGAGCGCTCCGGCTTCTCCGAGGTCGACGTCGCCGCCGAGTCGGCCGCCGCCATCGGCGTGAAGCACGTGGTCCGCACGGTGAGCGCCCAGGAGATGATGGACTCCCTGCCGCTCATCACCTGGTACCTGGACGACCCGGTGGCCGACCCGGCACTGGTGCCGCTGTGGTTCATCGCCCGCGAGGCCCGCAAGCACGTCAAGGTCGTGCTCTCGGGCGAAGGCGCGGACGAGCTGTTCGGCGGCTACACCATCTACCGCGAACCGCTCTCCCTCGCCCCGTTCGAGAAGGTCCCCGGCGCCCTGCGCAAGGCCATGGGCAAGGTCTCCACGAAGATCCCGCAGGGCGTCCGCGGCAAGGACCTCCTGCGCCGCGGCGCGCTCACGCTGGAGGAGCGCTACTACGGCAACGCCCGCATCTTCATGGACGACCAGGTCCGCGCGGTCCTGCGCACGTACGACCCGTCCGTGACCCACATGGACGCCACCGCCCAGGCCTACCGCGAGTCGGCGAACTGGGACCCGGTGACCCGCATGCAGCACGTGGACCTCTTCACGTGGCTGCGCGGCGACATCCTGGTCAAGGCCGACAAGGTCACCATGGCCAACTCGTTGGAGTTGCGCGTCCCCTTCCTGGACCCCGAGGTCTTCAAGATCGCCTCGCAGATCCCGTCCGATTTGAAGATCACCAAGGACACGACGAAGTTCGCCCTGCGCAAGGCGATCCGCGACATCATCCCGCCACACGTCCTCAACCGCCGCAAGCTCGGCTTCCCCGTCCCGATCCGCCACTGGCTGAAGGACGAGATGCACGACTGGTCGCTCCAGATCGTCGCCGACTCGCAGACGGACCAGTACATCGACAAGGCGGCGGTCCGCCGCTTCATCGAAGAGCACCGCACCAACGTGCAGGACCACAGCCGCCGCATCTGGGCCCTGCTGGTCTTCATGCTGTGGCACGGCATCTTCGTGGAAGGCCGCATCTCCCCCGTCGTCCCGGAACCGCACTACCCCGTCAAGCTCTGACCCAGCCCCCGAAGACCCCCGACCACCGCACACCCGCGGGCGTCGGGGGTCTTCGTGCGTCGGGCCGCGTTCGCCAGGGCGACCCAGCTCACGCCTCAAGGCAATAGACCGCAGCGACGTAACCGGTTGAGCGTGAACGGCCAAGCCAGCGCTGTCACCGATCACTGGTAGCGGCCGGCCAAGTCTGACCAACACCGCACCGTGGGCAAGCGATGCTGGTCAAGCTCGACCGGCACCACTCACGCCTGCCACCGAGGTCCTCACCAGCTCGGGCAAGGTGCTCCACGCGACCACCGTTGCCTGGTCCCGCGATCGAGATCCAGTGCCCCTTGGCCGGGATCAGGATGATCGGTCGGGTGAACTGGTGGACCGGCTACCTGCGGCGTCCGGCCACACCGGGTGCTCAGGCATGTCACCTGACCGGTGCCTGAAGCGTCCGGCAGCACCGGATGCCCGCGGCTCCCGGCAACACGGGGCGTCTGGCGGTGCCGGGTGCGTGAACCTGTGGCTGGACCGGGTGTCTGGGGGTGTGGCCGGAAGGCGGTCAGGCTGGGACCGCTAGGGCGGCTCGGTCGAGGATTTGGTTCATCACCTCCTCCAGGGTCCTTTCGGGATCAGGGTCGGTTGTGGTGGCTCGCCAGGCGACGAAGCCGTCCGGGCGGACGAGGAGTGCGCCGTGGGGGCCCACGCCCGCGGCGGTTGGCCAAGTGGTGTGCTCGTCCGACGCGTCTCCGTCCGGTGCGAGGCGGAAGGCGCGGACGAGGATGCCGGTTCTGGCGGAGACGGCTTTCGCCGCCGCGCACCACTCCCCCGCTTCCGGGCCCGCGAGCACAGTGAAGGTGCCCGCCGCGAGGTCGACCGTGGACACTTGGTCGCCTTGGTGGCGCAGCCACACGTGGGGGACACGGCTGCCCGGTGAGCCGTCCAGGTCTTGGTCCACGTGTTCGGCGGATGGGAGGTCGGGTCTGGGGTCGACCACGGCCGTCGACCGGTACTGGTAGCCGAAGGTGGTGACGAGCAGGGCTGTCATGCCCACCGCGGCGCGGTCCGCGGCTCTCTCCGGCCGCAGGTCCCAGTGGAGTTCGCGGTGGCGGCCGCGGAGCAGCGCCTGGTCCATTGTGGAGTGGGCCACGGGTTGGCGTTCGGCCTCGTAGGTGTCGAGCAGGGCGGGGCCTGCCTGTCCGTCGAGGACGGCCGCGAGCTTCCAGGCGAGGTTGTGGGCGTCGGCCAAGCCCGTGTTCAGGCCGAAACCACCGGTGGGCGGCACCACGTGCGCGGCGTCGCCGACCAGCAGGACACGGCCGTCGCGGAACCTGGTCGCCACACGCGCGGTCGACTGCCACGGGAGCGCGCCGAGGATCTCCACCTCCACTTCGGACGACCCGATGGCGGCCGACACCAACTCGCGGCACCGGTCGTGGGTGAAGTCGGCCGGTGTCACGCCGTCGGACGCGGCGTACGGGATGTGGAAGATCCAGCGGTCGACGTTGTCGACCGGCATGAGGATGCCCGCCGATCTCGGGTTGTCGATGGTGCACAGGGCGAACCGGAGGTCGCCGACCACTGTGGACAGGTCGGCCCGGAACAGGACGTTGACCATGTGGCCGCCCAGCTCGCCCGGACCGGTGCTGGGGATGCCCAGCAGTCTTCGCACCGTGCTGGACGAGCCGTCGGCGGCCACCACGTACCGGGCTCTGATCTCGCCCGGTTCACCGGTGACCTCGACCACGACACCGGACTCGTCCTGGCGCAGCGCGTGCACCCTGCTGCCGAACTCGACGCTCGCCCCGTGGGCGCGCGCCTCGGACAGCAGCACCGGGTCGATCAGGTCTTGCGGACAGGGCCCGAGCGTGGCCGGACTGATCCGGCCAGCCTCCGATCGCAGGTCGGCCGCATCGCCCCTGCTGGTCACGGTCGCCTGGTCCACCTGCGCCAACGTCGGCGCGGACAGCACCCCCTGGTTGTGCGCCAGCGCCGCCGACAGCTCCGCGAGACGGCCCTCCACGCCCACCTCGCGGAACAGCTCCGCGCTGCGGCCGTTCACCGCGAACGCCCTCGGGTGGCGCGCGGGCCCCGGATGTCGTTCGACCACGAGCGCGCGAACCCCCTGCCTGGCGAGGAACAGCGCGCTCGCCAACCCCACCGTCCCGGCCCCCACCACCAGAACGTCCACCTCACGCATGTCATCCCCCTTCGTTGGGAACAGTGTTCCCGTGCATGGGAACACTGTAGCCGGGGAGTTACCATGGGCGCCACTCCAAATTCCTAGGGAGCAGCGTGAAGATCGACAGGCCCCGCTCGTTCGACCTGGTGTGGACCCGTTCCAGCATCGAGAACCAGCGGTCGAAGCCCACGATGAGCAGCGTCCGGATCGTGGAAGCCGCCCTGCGGATCGCCGACCAGGAGGGGGTCCAGGCGCTGTCGATGCGGCGGCTCGCGACCGAGTTGAGCACGGGGACGACGTCGCTGTACCGGCACGTCGCGGGCAGGGACGACCTGATCGACCTCATGGTCGACTCGGCCTACGGCGAGATCGACCTGCCCGAGCGGCCGAGCGGGCTGTGGCGGGACGACCTCAAGCTCGTGGCGCGGTCGTCGCGGACGATGATGCGGAAGCACCCGTGGCTCGCCACCGAGGTCGCGAGCCGTCCGGCCATCGGCCCGAACGCGCTGCGGCACCTCGACTTCGCGCTCACCGCGGCCGGTGGCGTGAGCCAGGACATCACCGTGGCGTCCGGGTTGCTCGGGGCCGTCGGGAACTACGTGCTGGGGGCGGTCGTCAACGAACTCGCCGAACAGGAAGCCCGCAGGCGCACGGGGCTCACCGAGGAGGAGTGGCGCGCGGCCGTGTCGCCGTACATCGAGGACGTGATGTCGGGCGGGCGCTACCCGGCGGTCAACCGGCGGATCCGGGAGGCCGACGACCTGGACCACGACGCGCAGTTCGACCTGGGACTGGACTGCCTGCTGGACGGGATCGCGGCGCGGGTGGGGTGAGTCACCCGGTCAGAGACTACCGTTTGGTAGGGCTATCGCAGGTCAGAGCCCACGTCCTACGGTCGAGGGGTGACTACACCCGAAGCTGCGACCATGACGGAACTGATCGAGGACTGCGCCGGGATCCCGCGCTCGATCACGCACGCGGAACGCCCGCTGCCCACGCCTCGCGCCGCTGCCGAGTGGCGGGTCGACGAGACGACTGCGCGGCGGTTCGAGGGACTCAACGACTACGGCGTCTGACGCCGGGGCACGACGTGTAGGGCGGCCTGGGTGGCCCCCCAAGATCAACGCTAGCGATGGGGTCCGACATTTTCGGGGCCTTCGCGGGCGGATGGTCGGGGGTGCGCTCGATCGGGTGACAGGCCGGGTGTGCGGTGGGTGCGCTGGACGCCGACTGGCGCTTGAGGGCGCGGAGCGGGTGGCCGAGGCCGGGACGAGCGAGCTACCAGGACGAGCGGCCTCGTCTGGAGCGCTCGAACCCGGTGCTGGGGCGAGCAGAACCCAGGACCGAGCGAGTAGGCGGACGCCCAGGACCGACGAACGCAGAAACCAGCGAACAGATGCGGAACCGGCGAGCGGACGCCCGAGCGGACCAATGACCCGTGCTAGCGGGAAGGCGCTTGCACCACTCGGGTGGGGGTCGACTGCTTGGGGTGAGGGGCTGCGGAGCAACAAGGTCCGGGTACGCGAAAGGCGGCCGACCCCGGTGGGGTGGCCGCCTTTCGCGGTGGGACTAGTGGAACGAGTCGCCGCAGGCGCAGGAGCCGCCCGCGTTCGGGTTCTCGATCGTGAAGCCCTGCTTCTCGATGGTGTCGACGAAGTCGATGACCGCGCCCTCGACGTACGGCGCGCTCATGCGGTCGACGGCGACCTTCATGCCGCCGAAGTCGCGGACGGCGTCGCCGTCCAGGCTGCGCTCGTCGAAGAACAACTGGTAGCGGAGACCCGCGCAACCGCCGGGCTGGACGGCGATGCGCAGGTGCATGTCGTCGCGGCCCTCCTGGTCGAGGAGCGCCTTCGCCTTCGCGGCCGCCTGGTCGGTGAGCGTCACGCCGTGCGTGGGCGCTTCAGGAGCCGGTGCGGCAGCTTCGGTGGAGGCGGCTGCGTCCTGAGCGGTGGTCATAGCTCTCCCTCAGAGGTCGAAACGGGCGGTCAGCCCTGACAACACGGGCGGTACCCGCTTTGTTCCTTCCACCCATGGTGGCACAGGACGCCGACAAGTCGGGCGTCACCGTGACCACTGTCCCGCCACCTGGGCCGCGAGCGCGCCCAGGGTTCCGGCGGGGTCGGCCATGGCGGCTTCGACGGAACCCGCGTGGTCGGCCACGGCGTAGGAGTCGGTAATGCCTGCTGAGCCCGCTTCCCGACGGCCCACGCTCACCTGGCCCGCCAGCACCAGGCACGGAATGCCGCGGGCCGACGCACCGGACGCCACCGCGGTGACGAGCTTTCCCCGGAGCGACTGCCAGTCGAAGCTGCCCTCACCGGTGATGGCCAGGTCGGCGACCGCGAGGGCGTCGTCGAGGCCGGTGAGCGCGCGGACCAGTCCGGCGCCGGACTCGACGGTCGCGCCCAGCGCGAGCAGGGCGGCTCCCAGACCACCGGCGGCTCCGGCTCCGGGCAGGTCACGGACGTCGCGGAGGCGGTCCATGGCCGCGAGCCGAGCCTCCAGGCGGGCCACGGCCTCGGGGGAAGCGCCCTTTTGCGGACCGAACGTGACCGCCGCGCCGTGCGGGCCGAGCAGCGGGTTCTCCACGTCGGACGCGGCGATCAGCCGGACCGTGACGTCCGTCACCACGGACAGCAGGCCCTCGCCGCCGTCGGTGGTGCCCGAGCCGCCGAGGCCGACCACGATCGTGTGAGCGCCCGCCGACGACGCGGCGAGCACGAGGTCGCCGACGCCTCGCGTGGTGGCGCGCTCGCACCACTCGGCGCGCTGGTCGCGCGGCACGAGGTGCAGGCCGCACGCCTCCGCGGACTCGACGTAGGCGGTACCGTCGTGCAGCAGCCACCGGGCGGTCACGGGCGTGCCGAGCGGACCGGTGACCTCGGTGGAGCGCAGGTCACCGCCCAGCGCGGCGTGCAGGACGTCGACGAATCCGGGGCCGCCGTCGGCCAGCGGCCGCAGCAGGAGTTCGTCGCCGGGCGCGGTCGAACGCCAGCCGAGGGCGATCGCCTCGGCCGCCTCACCCGCCGTCAGGGTTCCGCCGAAGCAGTCGGGAGCTACCAGTACGCGCACCTCGCGCAGGGTACGGAAGGCATTGTCATACCCTTGTCGGGTGAGGTTCCTGCGCCGCAGCTCCGACGAGACCACCGCCACCGTTGACGACACCGTGCCGGAGGTGGCCGCCGACGACGTGGACAAGAGCCGCACGCCGGGCAAGGGACGTCCCACCCCGAAGCGCCGCGAGGCGCAGGGCAGGCGGACCGGCCCCGTGCCGCCGCCTCCCCGCACGCAGCGCGAGGCGCTCAAGCGCGCCCGCAGCACCAAGAGCACGCAGACCAAGGAAGAGCGCCGCGCCGCCTCGGCCGACCGCCGGGCGAAGATGCTCGCGGGCGACGAGAAGTACCTGCTGCCGCGCGACCGCGGCCCGGTGAAGGCCTACATCCGCGACCTCGTGGACGCGCGCCGCAACCTCATGGGCCTGTTCATGCCGTTGGCGATCATCGTGTTCGTGGCGCTGCTGACGCCGTTGGTCGTCGTGCAGCAGTACGCGACCCTGGTGACGACGTTCATGCTGCTGGCGATGGTGCTGGAAGGCATCGTGCTCGGCCGCATCGTCACGAAGAAGGTGCGCGCGAAGTTCCCGACCGAGCCGATCCGCGGGCTGTCGATCGGCTGGTACTCGTTCATCCGGGCCAGCCAGCTGCGCAAGCTGCGCGTCCCGAAGCCGCGTGTCTCGCCTGGTGACACCATCAAGTAACCCTTAGCAAGACAAACGATGCGGTACTAGGCTCGGAACCATGGAGTTCCGACGCCTCGGCCGCAGCGGCCTGAACATCAGTGAAATCTCCTACGGCAACTGGCTCACCCACGGGTCCCAGGTGGAAGAGGAGCAGGCGCACGCGTGCGTGCGGGCCGCGCTCGACGCCGGGATCACGACGTTCGACACCGCCGACGTCTACGCCAACACCAAGGCGGAGTCGGTGCTGGGGCGCGCGCTCGCGGGTGAGCGCCGCGAGTCGTTGGAGATCTTCACCAAGGTCTTCTGGCCGACCGGGCCCGGTGGGCCGAACGACCGCGGCCTGGGGCGCAAGCACGTCATCGAGTCGGCGAACGCCTCGTTGAAGCGGCTCCAGACCGACTACGTGGACCTCTACCAGGCGCACCGGTTCGACCGGTCCGTGCCGCTGGAGGAGACCATGCTGGCGTTCGCGGAACTCGTGCGGCAGGGCAAGGCGCTCTACATCGGCGTGTCGGAGTGGAACGCCGAGCAGATCACCCGCGGCGCCGCGCTGGCCCGTGAGCTGAACGTGCCGTTCATCTCGAACCAGCCGCAGTACTCGATGCTGTGGCGGGTGATCGAGTCGCAGGTCGTGCCCGCGTCCGAGCGCGAGGGCCTGAGCCAGATCGTGTTCTCGCCGATCGCTCAGGGCGTCCTGACCGGCAAGTACACGCCGGGTGGCGAGCTGCCCGCCGGGTCGCGGGCCACCGACGACCGCGGGTCGCAGATGATCTCGCGCTGGATGCGGGACGACGTGCTCACGAAGGTGCAGGAGCTCAAGCCCCTCGCCGACGAGGCCGGTCTCACGCTGTCGCAGCTCGCGGTGGCGTGGGTGTTGCAGAACCCGAACGTCGCGAGCGCGATCACCGGCGCTTCCCGGCCGGAGCAGGTGCACGAGAACGTGAAGGCCGCAGGCGTGAAGCTGGAGGCCGAACTGCTGGAGAAGATCGACAAGGTGCTCGAGGGCGTGGCGGAGACCGACCCGCGGCTCACCGTGGTGGCGTAGGTGGACGGGCCCCGCGAACGGCGGGGCCCTCTACTCCGCGGGCGCCAGCGACATCGGCCCGTAGACCTCGGCCTCGCTGCGCAGCAGCGTCACCGACGTGATGCCCGCCTCGGACAGCTCCTGCCACTGCGCGCTGAACCAGTCCTCGGCGTCGTTCTGGTCGGCGAAGGTCTCGGCGGGACCGTCGACCTCGCGGCCCTGCGCGTCCTGGTAGCGCCACCGGTAGTCCACGACGGCCTCCTCGGGATGTCCTCCGGGTAACGTTCCAGGTCAGGCTAAGCGATCGGCGGACGGAGATCGGTGTGACGCGGCGGACACTCGTGCTCGGCGGCACCCGTTCCGGGAAGTCGGCGCACGCCGAAGGCCTGCTCACGGAGGCCGCCGTGACGTACGTGGCGACTGCTCGCCGTTATCCGGGGGACGACGACTGGGACCGGCGGATCGCCCGGCACGTCGAGCGCAGGCCCGGCACGTGGACCACGGTCGAGTCGCCGGACCTGCCGCGGCTCCTCGGCACGGCCGAGGCCACCGACCCCCCGCTGCTCGTCGACGACGTCGCCACGTGGCTCACGGGCGTGCTGGACGACGCGAACGCGTGGGAGGGCGAAGGCGCGGACGACGTCGAACTCGCGTGCAAGGAGTTGGTCATCGCGACGGGGCTGTGCCGGGCGCGGCTGGTGCTGGTGTCGGCCGAGGTCGGCCTCGGCGTCGTGCCGTCCACCCGCTCTGGCAGGCTCTTCCGTGATCACCTCGGTTCGCTCAACGCGCGGCTGGCCGAGGTGTGCGACGAGGTGCTGCTGCTCGTCGCGGGAATCCCACTGACACTGCGCGAAGCCGGAGGTACTGGGCCGTGAGCACCACCGAGGACGAGGACCCGGACTTCATCTTCCCGCCCGTGGACGCCCCTCGCGAGCAGGTGCTGCTCCAGGCGCTGGCCCGGCTGGACCAGCTCACGAAGCCGGTCGGCTCGCTCGGCAAGCTGGAGGGCGTCGCCGCGTGGGTGGCGTCGTGCCAGGGCGTCTGCCCGCCGCGGCCGTTCACCCGGCCGCGGGTCGTGGTGTTCGCGGGCGACCACGGGATCGCCAAGCACGGCGTGTCGGCCTACCCCAGCGAGGTCACCGCGCAGATGGTCGCGAACTTCCTCACGGGCGGCGCGGCGGTGAACGTGCTGGCCACGGCCGCGGGCGCGACCGTGCGGGTGGTCGACATGGCCGTCGACGGCGACACCGCGGACGTCGTGAGCGCGTTCAAGGTGCGCAAGGGCTCCGGGTCGATCGACCGCGAGGACGCGCTGACCCGCGAGGAGGCCATCGCGGCGATCACCGCGGGCATGACGATCGCCGACGAGGAGGTCGACGGCGGCGCGGACCTGCTGATCGCGGGCGACATGGGCATCGGCAACACGACCCCGGCGGCGGTGCTGATCGCGTCGCTCACCGGGTCCGAGCCGGTGAGCGTGGTCGGGCGCGGCACGGGCATCGACGACGCGACCTGGATGCGCAAGACGGCCGCGATCCGCGACGCGATGCGCCGGGCCCGCAAGCAGATCAGCGACCCGGTGGCGCTGCTGGCGACCGCGGGCGGCGCGGACATCGCCGCCATGGTCGGCTTCCTCGCGCAGGCCTCGTTCCGCGGGATCCCGGTCATCCTCGACGGCGTGGTGGTCGGCGCGGCGGCGATCGTGGCCGAGGAGCTGGCTCCGGGCGCCCGCGAGTGGTGGAAGGCCGGGCACCGCTCGGCCGAGCCGTCGCACGCGCTGGCGCTGGGCCACCTCGGGCTGGAGCCGCTGCTGGAGTTCGACATGCGGCTCGGCGAGGGCACCGGCGCGGTGACCGCGCTGCCGCTGGTGATGATGGCCACGAGGGTGCTCGCGGAGATGGCGACCTTCGACAGCGCGGGCGTCTCGGGCCGGGAGTAGTGCACGGCGTCCGGCTGGCCCTCTCCTGGCTCACGGTGCTGCCGGTGCGGTCCGACGTGGTCGACGCGCGGGTCGCGAGGCACGCCATCGCGCTCGCCCCGCTGGTGGGCGTGCTCCTGGGCGGTGTCACGGCCGCGGTGCTCCACGGCTTGGCGTGGCTGCACGCGCCGTCGATGCTGGCCGGGCTGCTGGCCGTGGGCCTGCTCGCGCTGGGCACGCGGGGCATGCACCTGGACGGGTTGGCGGACACCGCCGACGGGCTGGGCTGCTACGGGCCGCCGGAGCGGGCGCTGGCCGTGATGAAGGACGGCGGCGCGGGCCCGTTCGCGGTGGTCACGCTCATCGTGGTGCTGGGCGCGCAGGCGTCGGCGTTCGGCGCGGTGCCGTGGGGCGCGGTGGTCGTGGCGCTGGCGGCGGGGCGGGCGGCGTTCGCGGTCTGCTGCCTCAAGGGCGTGCCCGCGGCCCGACCGGAAGGGCTCGGCGCGCTGGTCGCGGGCAGCCAGTCGTGGCCGGTGGTGGCGCTCTGGTGGGTCGTGCTGGCGGCGGCGAGCTTCCTCGTCGTGCCGCACGGCCCGATCGTGGTCGCGGTGGCGCTCGGCGGCGTGCTGCTGCTCGTGCGGCACACCCGCAAGCGGTTCGGCGGCATCACCGGGGACGTGCTCGGCGCGGCCTGCGAACTGGCCACGCTGGTCGTGCTGGTCGGCTGCGCGCTGGGGCGGTGAGGGCCCCCGCGCGGAGGCCCCCACCGGTGCTCAGACGAGCTTCGTCATCCAGCCGTGCGTGTCCTCGACCGTGCCGTGCTGGAGGCCGGTCAGCCGCTCGCGCAGCCTCTTGGTCACCTCGCCGGTCTCGCCGCCGGAGACGCTGAACTCGCCCTCGGCGTGCTTCACGTGGCCGACCGGCGTGATCACCGCGGCGGTGCCGCAGGCGAACACCTCGGTCAGCTCGCCGGACTCGGCCTTCTTCTCCCACTCCTCGGTGGAGATGCGCCGCTCCTCGACCGCGTAACCGAGGTCGGCGGCCATCGCCAGCAGCGAGTCGCGGGTGATGCCGGGCAGCAGCGCGCCGCTCAGCTCGGGCGTGACGACGCGGGCCTCGGACCCGGAGCCGAGGACGAAGAACAGGTTCATCCCGCCCATCTCCTCGACCCACCGGCGCTCCACGGCGTCGAGCCACACGACCTGGTCGCAGCCCTTCTCGGCCGCCTGTGCCTGCGCGACCAGCGACGCGGCGTAGTTGCCCGCGAACTTGGCCGCGCCCGTGCCGCCGGGGGCCGCGCGGACGTACTCGGTCGACAGCCACACGCTCACCGGCTTCACGCCGCCGGGGAAGTACATGCCCGCGGGGGACGCGATCAGCGCGTAGAGGTACTCGCTGGAGGGGCGGACGCCGAGGCCGACCTCGCTGGAGATCATGAACGGCCGCAGGTAGAGGGACTCCTCGGCGGCCGAGGGCACCCAGCGCTCGTCGATGGCGACGAGCTGCCGGATCGACTCCAGGAACAGCTCGTCCGGGAGTTCGGGCATCGCGATCCGCTGCGCCGACAGGCGGAAGCGGGCGGCGTTCGCCTCGGGGCGGAAGGACGCGATCGACCCGTCGGGCCTGCGGTAGGCCTTGAGCCCTTCGAAGATCGCCTGGCCGTAGTGCAGCACCATCGAGGCGGGGTCGAGCTCCAGCGAGTGGTAGGGCTCGACGGCCGGGGAGTGCCAGCCCTGCTCGCGGTTCCAGCGGATCGTCACCATGTGGTCGGTGAAGTGCTGGCCGAAGCCCGGCTTCGCCAGTACCTCCGCTACGCGTTCCGGGGTGGCCGGCTGCGGGGTGGAGGTCACGGTGAAAGGCAACGCTGTCGTCATGGGTAGACGATAAGGCCTAGTCTTGCTTCAGAAAATCGCCGTCCCGAGAATCGGACATCCGACTTTCCGCAGGCGGGAGCGATCGGGCCCGTAACCGGGCTCCGAGACCGGAGCACAACCCCAGCAGAGCTGCGCCCACCGCCATCGTGATCACGGTCGTGAGCAGGGCGTCCACGGGTGCGCTCATGGCCAGCAGCACCGAGAGCCCGAGCCCGAAGCACGCCGTGCGCATCGGCCACGTGCGGTCCTCCTGGAGGAGCAGCCGGGCCGACGCGTTCGTGAAAGCGTAGTAGAACAGGGTGCCGCACGCGCCGAGCGCCAGCGCCGTCGGCGGAGGGACCACCACCAGCACCACGACGGCGGCCAGGCAGCCGACCACGTCCAGCGGCCACGACGGGGCGAGGCGCGCGGGCAGGTCGCCGGTCGCGGCCAGCGCGCCGAGCGTCCGGCGCAGGCCGCCGAGCACGGACGTGAGGACGGTGACCGCGGCGACCATCGCGGCGAACCCGACCAGGGGCACGAGCCACTCGCCGTCCGCGGCGAGCAGCGCGTCCCGCAGCGGCGCGGACGACAGGGCGAGCCGCGCCGCGCCGAGCTGGTGCTCGACGGCGGCGGCGACCGTGAGCGTGACGCCGAGCGAGAGGGCGATGAGCAGCGGGATCGCCCAGCGCAGGGTCCGGTCGGAGTGGACGGGGTCGTCGCGCAGCGGGGCGGTGATCCGCTCGAACCCGGTGAACGCGACGAACATGATCGCGGCCACGCCCATGAACGCGGTGAAGCCGTCGTCCGCGACGGGCGCGTCGGGCGCCGGGGGCGGGGCGACGCCGAAGCACGCGACCACGACCAGCGCCAACGGGACCAGCACGACCCCGGCGACGAGCGCGAGGACGCGGCCGCTCCAGCGCACGCCCGTGGCGCTGAGCACTCCCGCGCAGCCGAGCACGAGCAGCGCGACGAGCGTGCGGTTCTCCGGGAACACGTACGTCGCGACCATCCCGGCCAGCGCGGCGGCGACGGCGGCGCGGCCGAGGACGTACGCGCTCGCGCCCAGGCGGGCGGGCCACGGGCCGAGCTGGGTGCGGATGAAGTCGTAGCCACCGCGCGCCGACGGGTACGTGCGCGACTGGTCCGCTGTGGAGAACGCGCTGCAGAGCGCGGCGAGAGCGGCGACAATGGTGGCGGGGATGAGCCACCGGCCCGCGGCGGAGGCTGCCGGGGCGAGGCCGATGAAGACACCGGCGCCGGTGGTGGACGTGAGCCCGAGCACCACGGCTCTCGGCACCGCCGAGCGGCCATGAGGCGATTGCGTCACGCGTACACACTGGCAGATGGCCCGCCGGGATCGGAACCACCCGACGACGGTCACACGATCGTGTTAATTGTTACTCCGCGCAATCGACGGTGCCGTCGACAGTGGAGGTCCCCAGCCCTTTAGCATCCTTCAGGATCCACCCTCGTTCCCGCCGCACAGCTCAGTAGTGCCGGGAGGAATCGCCAAGGAGCACTACGTGACAGGGCCGAAGCTGGCGCTTACTGACAGTGACCTCACCACCCTTGCCGCGGACGTCGTCGTGGTGGGCACAGTGCAGGGTCCGGACGGCCTCGCGCTGGCCGACGGCGGCGCCGCCGTCGACGCCGCGTTCGAGGGCGGGCTGGTCTCCCTGCTCGACACCCTCGGCGCGAAGGGCAAGGCCGAGGAGGTCGTCAAGCTGCCGACGCTCGGCAAGCTCGCCGCGCCGCTGCTGATCGCGGTCGGCCTCGGCAAGCCGGACGCCGACGGCGCCATCACCGAGGAGCAGGTCCGCCGCGCCGCGGGCGCAGCCGCCCGTTCGCTGAGCGGCCGCAAGCGCGCCGTGACAACGCTGTCCGCCGTCCACCTCGGAGCGACCGTCGAGGGCACGCTGCTCGGCGGCTACGGCTTCACGACCTACAAGTCCGAGGCGGGCGACGGTCCGCTCGGCAAGCTCGACCTGGTCGCCCCCGCGACCGGCGCGCTCAAGGACCACCGCGCCGCGCTGAAGGCGGCCACGGCCATCGCCGAGGCCGTCACCACGACGCGCGACCTGGTCAACACGCCGCCGAACGACCTGTTCCCGGCCTCGTTCGCCGACCGCGCCGCGACCCTCGGCAAGGCCGTCGGCCTCGACGTCGAGGTGTTCGACGAGAAGGCCCTCCGCAAGGCGGGCTACGGCGGCATCCTGGGCGTCGGCATGGGCTCGTCCCGCCCGCCGCGCCTGGTCCGCCTCACCTACGTCGGCCCGAAGGCGACCAAGAAGGTCGCGCTGGTCGGCAAGGGCATCACGTTCGACACTGGCGGCATCTCGATCAAGCCCGCCGCAGGCATGGACGAGATGACCTCGGACATGGGCGGCGCCGCCGCGATCGTCGCGACGATGGTCCTGGCCGCGAAGCTCAAGTACCCGCTGGAGATCACCGCGTGGGTGCCCATGGCGGAGAACATGCCGTCCGGCGCGGCCTACCGCCCCGGCGACGTCCTCACCATGTACGGCGGCAAGACCGTCGAGGTCCTCAACACCGACGCCGAGGGCCGCTTGATCCTCTCCGACGCCATCGCGCGCGCCTGCGAGGACAACCCGGACTACCTCATCGAGACGTCCACGCTGACCGGCGCGGCCGTCGTGGCGCTCGGCAAGAAGACCGCGGGCGTCATGGGTTCGGACGAGTTCCGCGACCGCGTCGCCGCCGCGGGCCGCGCGGTGGGCGAGAACGCCTGGGCCATGCCGCTCCCCGAGGAGCTGCGCGCCGACCTCGACTCCCGCCTCGCCGACCTGGCGAACGTCATGGGCCACCGCTGGGGCGGCATGCTCGCCGCGGGCATCTTCCTCCGCGAGTTCGTCACCGAGGGCGTCCAGTGGGCCCACATCGACATCGCGGGCCCCTCCTGGCACTCCGGCGGCCCAACGGGCTACACCACCAAGGGCAGCACCGGCGTCCCCGTCCGCACCCTGGCGGCAGTACTGGCCGACATCGCCGCCAACGGCTGATAGCGGAACAAAGGTGAGCCCCGGCGCATCAGCGGCCGGGGCTCACCTTTTTCGTATTCACGTTCCCACCAGGGTGACTACCGCGCGAGGCCGCGTCGGTAGGTCGGG